>JAQBHK010000381.1:0-5623 GCA_032127815.1 Desulfobacterales bacterium | reverse complement strand
GGCGCTGATGTAAGGCATCCTAAGTGGCTCAAACAGCGCAAATCGCCATCAAATTATCCTTTTCGCTCCATCTGGGGACGAATTCCGAAAGTTGAGTAATAACAAATAAAATAGATGCCCAGAATGCGCTGATCACTTTACAGCCTTTGCAAAGCGGATTTATTCACATGCAAAATTAATTGTAAAGAAATATTTTAGCCTTTACATTATGAAGATCATTCATTATTTTTTATAAAGGATTACCAAAGGAAGGAAATGCAGGGACATCATCTCATCCTCGGCGAACTTGTCGATTTTATCTCCGGCGAACTCATCAAAGACACCCATGATGAAAGATACCGGCAGAAACTGGCGCATCTTTTAGTGAACCGTAAAGGCTACCTGAAAAAAGAGATTCAGCCCCGACGCGAACTTTTGGTAACAGCCGGAGATAAAAGCGCAATTGTTAAAATCGATTTCGTGATCAACGTGTCCGGTCGGACCGGTATGATCATAAAATACGGCCCCGGTTCACTGGTCACCCGTCACCGCCCTGGGCTGGCTGCGTCCAGGCTTGTTGATTCCTGCCAGGTCCCTGTTGTGGTGGTGACAAACGGCGAGGATGCAGATATTATCGATGGAGCTACCGGTAAGGTTATATCACAGGGTCTTGAGACAATGCCCGCCAGAATCGAACTTGTTGAAAAAATTTCTAAAACAGACTTTAATAAAATTTCGCCCCAGCAGGTTGCAATTGAATCGAGAATCGTCTATGCCTTTGAAGTTGACGGCAGCTGTCCCTGTGATGATACGATTTGCAGGCTGTAAAGCGAAGATTCGCTCTATAACCTCATAACATACTTTTATAACAATGAAAAAAATGGGTTTGTTAAAGGTTGCGTGTTACGGGTTGCGTGTTGCGAGTTGAAAAAAAACTGTTCTTAACTCGTAACGTGTAACTCGCAACCCGTAACACGCAACATCACTCAATAATTGCATTACTTTAAAGCATAATTAGACTGTAAAATTTTCAAGGCGATTCGTATGGACTATGAGCATTTTATGAAAAAGGCGCTTGACCAAGCCCAAAAAGCACTTGAGGCCGGGGAATTTCCGGTTGGCTGCGTACTGGTTTATCAGAAAAAGATTATAGTAAACGCTTCGCGAGCAGGCACCGCCGGAGATGCTGTCAATGAAATTGATCATGCCGAAATGGTGGCCTTAAGGTGCCTTATTGACCTTAAAGAGAATATAGATACACGCCAGGTGACCCTGTTTTGCACCATGGAACCCTGCCTGATGTGCCTTGGTGCCATTATTTTAAGCGGCATCGGCACAGTGGTTTACGCCTACGAAGATGTCATGGGAGGAGCCACAGGCTGCAACTTAGAAGCGCTCGCCCCTTTGTATCATAGCGTGCAGATTTCAATAGTGCCGCATATTTTACGCCAACAAAGCCTTGAACTTTTTAAAGCTTATTTCAACAATCCGGAGCATACATACTGGCAAGGGAGCCTGCTTGCCAAGCATACACTCAGCCAGTAAAGAATACGGACTAAATTTTTATTTTTCTTGCATTTTTTTCTTGCATTTATTAACGTAATTTTATATTTGAAAATTCAGTCTGAACCGGTGGTTCACAGTTTGGGAAGATTATAACTTCAGGGTTAACGCCGAATACAATTTTCACAATAGGCTTTTTGCCTTGCTTCCCCACTGATGAGCAATAACAACAATATTTGCTGTAGGAGGTGTAGGATAGCTGTAACAAAACGACCAGATAGACCAGGGAGGTCAGACAAAACATGTATCAATAAGAACATAAGAGCCAAAGAGGTTAGAGTAATCGATCCCGACGGAAATCAGATTGGCATTATCCCTACGTACAAGGCCCTTGCCGCTGCTGGAGATTTTGGTCTCGACCTGGTTGAAATTTCTCCCAATGCAAATCCTCCTGTTTGTAAAATAATGGATTACGGTCGGTACAAGTATGAACTGACCAAAAAGAAACAGGAAGCAAAAAAGAAACAGAGTGCCTTTCAGCTCAAAGAAATAAAGGTGCCCCCAAAAACAGGCGATCACGATTTGCAGACCAAAATCAACCATATCAAAAAGTTTATTGCTAAAAGGGACAAAGTCAAGGTAACCGTTATGTTCAGGGGTCGTGAAATTACGCTTTCCCAGCTTGGCAGGGATGTGCTGGAAAGAATTGTTCAAGAAACGGAAGAAGTTGCTATAGTGGAGCAATACCCCAAGTTTGAAGGCCGTACCATGTTTATGTTACTGGCGCCGAAATAAATATTTTCTTCATCCGACTCTCTTTTGCAAGCGTAAAAATTTTTGATATTATAGCATGTTACCTTGCTAATTGTTCATATTTTGTCATTTTTAAAATGGCGTGGGCTGGATTTTGTCTAATGCTCGCGCCATCTATATTTGAACTTTCAAACTTAATTAGTGTCCATCCATCTATACATTTGAACACTAAAGAAACTTGCAAAGGATTATAAATGCCTAAAATTAAGACAAATCGTGCAGCAGCAAAGCGTTTCAAGAAGACAGGTACGGGTAAATATGTATTTTCAAAATCACATGCAAGTCATATTTTAACTAAAAAGACCACAAAGCGCAAGCGGGGGCTGCGGAAAAGCCAGATTATTCACAAAACAAATAGAAAAGAGATAAGGCTCCTGCTTCCCAACGGATAGGCTGCCGCCGGCAGGCCCGCCGATGATAGACGGGAAATGCGCTTTTGGGTGCAATTAAGATAATGGTAACCGTTCAGAGATTCAGGGTTCAGGGTTCAGAGGTTTAAATTACAGAGGCAACCCAGAACGGGAAACGTTGAACCTGTGAACGCTTACAGATAAGGGGAATAACAATGCGCGTAAAAAGAGGTTTTAAAGCTAGAAGACGCCGGAAAAAAGTATTAAAATTGGCCAAGGGGTTTCGCGGAGGGCGTAGTAAGCTGTTTCGTACAGCGGCCGATGCGGTAGACAAAGCACTAATGTACGCTTATCGTGATCGCAGAGTACGCAAGCGCGATTTTCGTAAACTCTGGATCGCAAGAATTAATGCGGCGGTTCGCATGCATAATTTGTCATACAGTAAATTCATACACGGACTTAAACTTGCCGGTGTTGAGCTTGACCGCAAAGTTATGGCAGAGCTGGCGATATCTGATCCTATGGGATTTGCCAAGATAGCCGATTTGGCTGCACAACAACTTTAGCCCGGATATTTCACGAAAAGTGGAAAATGATATTGAACAGATTCAAGAGCAGGCACTGAAGGAGCTTGAGGTTGCTACTGATGTTGAAAGCATCCAAGACCTTTCGATCCGATATCTGGGCCGGAAAGGCAAGGTCACTCAATTTTTAAGGAGTATTGCGGATCTTCCTCTGGAACAGAGACCGGAAGCCGGAAAAAAGACCAACAAGACCAAAAGGCTTCTTGATGCCAAATTCAAAAAGGCCATCAAACAACTTGAGACGGCATCATTAGAATCTGAAGGCATCATCGATGTTTCGCTGCCCGGTCGAGTTGTCCGGCAAGGATCGTTGCACCCCATTACCCAGATTGCCCGGCAGATTTGCGACATTTTTATCAAGCTGGGATTCGATATTGCTGAAGGGCCGGAGGTTGAAACCGATTATTATAATTTTGAAGCACTTAATATCCCCCAAAATCATCCGGCCAGGGATATGCAGGATACTTTCTATATTTCAAAGAACATTGTTCTGCGAACCCATACCTCGCCTACCCAGCCGCGGATAATGGAGCAACAGAAGCCGCCGGTCAGAATTATTGCCCCCGGCAAGGTCTACCGTTGTGATTCCGACCTGACACACACACCCATGTTCCATCAAGTTGAAGGCTTGCTGGTTGATAAAGGCATCTCCTTTGGCGATCTCAAGGGGGTGCTTACTACATTTGTGCACCAGATGTTTGACTCCGAGACAAGCTTAAGATTCAGACCCAGCTACTTTCCTTTTACCGAACCGAGTGCCGAAGTTGATATTCGATGTGTTATCTGCCGGGGAGCGGGATGCAGGGTATGCTCACACACCGGATGGCTTGAAGTCCTCGGTTCCGGCATGGTACATCCGGCTGTGTTTGAAAACGTCGGTTACGATACCACACGCTACAGCGGGTTTGCTTTTGGGATGGGTGTTGAAAGAATCGCCATGCTGAAATATAAAGTTGATGATATCCGCAAGTATTTTGAAAACGATTTAAGATTTTTAAGGCAGTTTTAAGATGAAAGTCAGTTTAAGCTGGTTAACGCAATACGTGGACGTCGACATGCCCCCGGCAGACCTGGCTGACGCCCTTACCATGGCAGGGCTTGAAGTTGAGAGCTTTTCAGATCGCTATGAGTATCTCGACAGAGTTGTAATTGGCCGTATTACTGAGATTGCATCTCATCCTCAGGCTGACAATCTCAAAATCTGCCAGGTGGATGTGGGCTACCGCGTGATTTCTGTTGTTTGCGGCGCGCCCAATGTGAAAAAAGATATGCTGGCATCCTGTGCCCTTCCCGGCACCTGTTTGCCGAACGGAAATGTTCTCAAGAAAGGGTTAATCCACGGCGAAACCTCTGAGGGAATGCTTTGCAGTGAAGCTGAATTGGGCCTGGGTGCAAGCAGCGCCGGTATCATGGAGCTTGCCTCCAAATTTTCGGCTGGCGATCCGTTAAACCAGGCGCTTGGATTATCAGACCCTGTGTTTGAAGTTGACCTGACACCCAACAGGGCGGACTGTTTAAGTATTATTGGAATAGGACGGGAAGTTGCGGCATTTAAGAGTACAAAGGTAAAATATCCTGAAATCAACCTTCCGGAATCTTTCGATGATATTTCCAATTACACCTCTGTCAAAATTTTAGATCCGGACCTCTGTCCAAGATATGCTGCTATGCTTGTTGTTGATGTTAATATCGGCCCTTCACCGTTTTGGCTTCAGGATCGATTGATTTCGGTAGGTTTAAAGCCGATTAACAATGTCGTCGATGCCACAAATTTTGTTATGATGGAGACCGGTCAGCCGCTGCACGCCTTTGATTTTGACCGGCTGGCTGAAAATAGAATTGTTGTGCGGGTCGCGCAGCAGGATGAGGCATTTACCACTCTGGATCAAAAAGAGCGGCGCCTGGATCCGGAAATGCTTATGATCTGCGATGGAGAGAAACCGGTTGCTATTGGAGGTGTTATGGGCGGGTTGAATTCGGAAGTCGAAGACACCACCACACGGGTTCTGCTTGAAAGCGCTTATTTTGATCCGGTTTGTATTCGGAAAACGGCTAAAAAACTGGTGCTGAGCACCGATGCGTCCCATCGGTTTGAACGTGGCGTTGACCCTAAGGGCACCACAGCCGCATTGCATCGGGTTGCCCAACTCATTGTCGAAATCAGCAGCGGCAAACTAATCAGCGGTACGATTGATGAACACCCCAAGCCTTTACCCGATAAAATCATCGATTGCAGCGTCAACGCTTTAAATAGTCATCTTGGTACCCGTTTGGATCAAAATGAGATTGAAAGCTTTTTGCGGTCGATTGAGTTTGATGTTGAAAAAATTGATAACGACAAACTTCGTGTTTTTCCGCCGTCCTGTAGAGTTGACATCAGCAGATTTGAAGATC
>JAQBHK010000380.1:0-5061 GCA_032127815.1 Desulfobacterales bacterium | reverse complement strand
ACCAAAAAACCATGATGAATATTTTAGAATCAAATCTAAACGAAATCGTATCTCCATTCACTAGAAAGTTATCCCTGAAATTTTTAAGCCTAACACCCAAAGAAATCCAGATAGTAAATATGATAAAGATAGGCTATCCTTCTAAAAAAATAGCAAAGATTATGAAAATATCTCCAAGGACGGTTGACACTCACAGAAAAAATATACGAAGCAAGATTGGTTTAGGCAAAAAGAGAGGAAACCTCCGATCCCACATTTTAGCTTACGAGCAATAGGTATGTTATTTGGACAGGGCCAGATGGAAGATTGGAAATTCAATATATTGCGTACGGACCTTTGGATCGAAAATGCAAGATGCCTTAACCAACGGGTGACATCAAACTATCAGAATCGTTACCAATTTTAAAGATGCCTTTTGGTTATGTCAGAAATCAAGGTGACTCTTTGTCAGCTTCCGGTTTCCTTCAGGCGGAGTCTTGGAGGCCGAGATACTACCCGATCTCCACAGTCTTTTTCCTTTTGTTTCAAATCGGCAAAAATATCTTCCATATTATAATTGAACTTTGATGCATGGGCTTGCCGTGCTTTTCGGACCTCTTCAACGATTGGATCTTTTTTCATGGAGTCCCTCCCATAAATTCGTCTGGTGTACAGATTACCGGGCATTCGTATCCAAAGTTCTGGACTACCCTGATAATATCGGAACGCATCCGCGGATTGTTGATGTGGTGGTAATTCCAGGTCAACAGGAACTGGATGCCGTTTACGGTAGCAACAGCAATATGTAAAGCATCCTCTGTCTGATACATTTTTACAATGGTTGTCCGCCTTTGATATCTTGCCACGCCAATAACCATTTGATTTTAATATAATTTTAAGGTATTTTTTGGATATCACATCGCCGTTAATCAAACAGCACTTTTTATGCCGGTAAATCTTCCATCGTCAGTTCATGGTTGATTTCGATGCAGCCGATAACACTTTGGGCAGCAGGGCATTGTTGGAGGTAAGAATTCAGGGCTTTGATAGCATCTGCTCTCTTTTCCTCCGAAACTTTTAGCAAGTACTGTACATTGATACGCGTGATTTTAAGAACACCATCGACATCTTCAATATCCCCGGTTATTTTTGCCTCAAACAGGTCTTTAAAGGTTCGGATCTTTTTTCCGGCCAGCACCGCGGCCAGTGTGCCCATCATTCAGCCTCCCACTGCGCCAACGATGTGGTCTAACGTTGCAGCGTGCTCTTTTTCAGGTTCAACTTTATAGAAATCTTTAATCCCACCGTGGACACCATAAAAAACCGGTTCACCAAAACCTTTGATCTCGGCTTTCCGAGTCGGACCCTTCTCTCTTGTGATAGTAATGTGTGACCTGTGAACAACTTTCGCCATGACAGCCTCCTTATCGTGCAAAATTTATTTAGACCTGAAAAACCCGCCCATGAGTAATTGCGCGAGTTTCGCACCCCATACTTTAACGATGCTCTTTACTCGTAAAGGTTGGATGGTGTTTTTTAATTTGATTTAAATCAGGGTGCGAAACTTGAGTAATTGCTTGTACCCTAAAACCGATCAGGCATATTCAATTGGGGTTCAAAATGCGGTTTTTCCTTTTTTCTTGATCTCTGCTTCACGGCGTTTGAATTCTTGTTCTTCCTTTAATAACATTGTTTCGATGTTAGGGACAAAATATATTATGGTATGGTATTCAGGATCACCGTAGCGGTCTTTACTTATAGATATAACCAAAATTGCTTTGTCTTTTTCCCAGTATAAAGACCTCCCTTCCTCTTGCTCCCAGTTGATGGTTTTTGGTTCCCCATGTTTTGCCCGGATGGTATCAACGATAAATGCCCCCTCTTTATTTGACGATATTATAAACAGCAAGGGCTTTTGGGTGTAATTTGAAAAAATCAGTTCAACATATTTAAAAGGCACTTTCTTTCTTTGAGCATACCGGTACCTTAATTTTATAATATTATGTTCTACCCTTTCTCCGGGAGGAAAATTCAGTCTTTGATTGAGTTGATCCAATGTTTCAAAATAATTTTGCACAAACCCTTTGTAATTTATGCCTAAATCCAATGTCGTCCACTTTTCGACGGCATCAGAGCCCAGTTTTAATCTCAGCTCGTCCCTGATGTTGTCCGTCAGCTCCGAATCGACGCCAAGATTGAAAAACGTAAACCCTTCGGGACTGGCTTGGGCTGAATGGGTTGCGGCAATCTCGGTCTTTTTGCCAAAATCAACCAGAGCAACAATTAAAATTAAAACCAAAACCAAAACAGCGGCAATTGTTACGGCAATCGCAATTTTCTTGTTCTTTAATACCGGCATAAAATAACCTCTAGGCAGCAGTTTAACCCGAATATTTCATAAAACCATGAAGCGCTTCTATAAATATTGAAATTTTAAACGATAAAGTCAAGAGAGTTGGTTCAACTTGGTTGCTTAGTATAAAATCGCAAAGCGATTTTATTTCTTGATTAAATCTGAATTTTGGTCTTAAGTAAAAGATAAACATAATTATATCTAACCGTTGTTAAAGATACGCCCATGAAACATACATTTTTCACAAGCATTCTTTTACTTGTTTGCATCACTTTTTTTGTTTCCGCTCCGGGATTTTCTCAAAATAGTAAAGATATTTTACCTCGCCGGATTGTAGAAAAGCTGACCCTTGAGCAGGCCGCGATGTGCGAGGAGATCAAAGAGTATACCCCCTATAATGCAGCCGTTGTTTTTTCCATCAAAATCGGTACAGTATCTTGCTTCACCTCATTTGACCCGGTACCTGAAAAAACATTTGTATACCACACTTGGTATCACCGGGATAAACTCAGTACCAAAAAAACATTGACCCTTAATCAGCCCCGCTGGTCAACATATAGCAGCATCCTGCTTCGAGAAACGGATAAAGGACCCTGGCGGGTGGAGATTAGCGATCAAAAAGGAAATCTTTTCCGAATTTTAAGGTTTAGCATCACGGATTAATAGACAATGGATATGCTTTTTTCTTCTTTGGCAACCATGCACTTGCAGGATATAGTTGACATCCTGCTGTTGAGTTATATTCTGTTTCGTCTTTATGTGCTTTTCAGGGCAACCTATGTCTTACGGGTGATAGCAGGCCTTGTGATTCTCTGGCTCTTTCAGCGCACCGCTGTATTTTTGGGTCTGATTTTAACCAGTTGGGCCCTGCAGGGAATTACGGCGGTTGCCGCGCTTATTATCATCATTGTTTTCAGAAATGAAATCCGCAGCGTCCTGCAGGCCAAAAATTTGAAAGCCATTCTATGGGGTTTCCCCCATAAAACTGTTCGTTCGCCCATAGAAGTCATCACAGAGAGCATTCAGAAACTATCGCGCCAGCAAATCGGCGCTTTGATGGTATTTCCTGCCGCAGATGACCTGCAGGACTTTGTCCAAAGCGGCATCCAATGGAACGGATTGCTCTCCAAAGAAATGATTACAAGTATCTTCTGGCAGGATAATCCTGTTCATGACGGCGCCGCCATAATCCAGGGGGACCGGATTACCAAAGTGGGGGTTGTCCTGCCGTTATCATACCGCGACGACCTGCCGTCACAATACGGCATGCGCCACCGGGCGGCTTTAGGATTGTCCGAGGTTACCGACGCTTTGATTATCGTCGTATCCGAAGAAACCGGGAAAGTTGTGGCGGCTAAGGATTCCAATATCATCGATATTGAAACTGACGATGAGCTGGTTAAAACATTACGAAAACATGCCGGCTTATCCGAAGAAGATCAAGATTATTTGAGAAAAGAAAGGCTGGAGATCGGGATCGCCGCTTTTGTTTCCGTTATCTTAATAACAGCCGTGTGGTTCAGTTTTTCAAGGGGTCTGGATACCCTGATGACACTTGAAATACCTGTGCAATACACTAAAAGCGATCCCAAGATCGAAATAGTCGAAACTTCCGTTAATTCCGTCAGTCTTCAATTGGGAGGATCAAGTGCCCTGATAAAATCGATTCGACCGGAACAGGTTCAGGTACGGCTGGATTTGGACAAAGCCGTTGCCGGCCGCAATACATTTTCCATTACCGGGGAAAACATTACCTTGCCGCCGGGCGTCTTTCTAAAAAAGGTCACCCCGCCGGTGGTTGAGGCGACCCTGGAGGTCACTATCAAAAAAGCATTGCCCCTGCAAGTAGACTGGGTCGGCACATTGCCGGAGCATTTGATCCTTTCCGCAATTAAGCTTGACCCTGAAACAATCGAAGTCATCGGCGGCAATCGAATTTTGCAAAACATCTCCACCATCTATACGGCCAAGGTACCGCTTGATAACCTGCAACAATCCGGCAGTATGATAATTAACCCGGTCCTCAATCCCGCCTCCTTAAAAATTTCATCAGAATCAAAAGACAAGATTATTGTTTCGTATGTGATTATACCAAGGCCGCAATAAATTTAGGCGTTCAAAGGTTCATAGTTCCCCGTTCAGGGTTATCTTAAACCTCTAAACCTTGAACCTGTGAACCCCTGAACGGCTGCCAATAAATCCCCTTGACATCTCCGATGGCTAGCACTATATTCCTTTATAACGATATGGAGAATCCCATGAAAGAGTTCTTAAAAGTCATGAAAGCAGCTTCCGACCCCAGCCGAGTTAAAATTTTGAAGATGCTGCAAAAAAAAGTCATGTGCGTATGCGAGATCCAGACAGTTTTGGGGACGGCCCAGTCGACTGCCAGCAAACACCTGAAAATTTTGGAAGAAGCCGGGTTGGTTACTTCTCATAAAGATGGACTGTGGGTCAACTACAGGCTCACATATGGCCATCAGAGCCCTTATGCTGCCAACCTGATCGGAAACATGAGGCATTGGTTAGATGATGAACCTGAAATTGCCGAAATATTTGAAAGCCTGCCGCAAATCGACCGTCATATGATCATTGGCAAAAATTAATTTTTTTTTGGCGTTATATATCTATATATCGCGATATATGTTAATCGTTTCCCGAAATCCTCTGGGGGGGGGGGGGGGGGGGGGAAGTAAGGAAAAAAAAATGAAAAAAACATTTTAGAACGC
>JAQBHK010000379.1:0-2901 GCA_032127815.1 Desulfobacterales bacterium | reverse complement strand
CAGGTATGTCGTCAACAAGAAGGATATTAACCTTTTCGGTTTCACTCATGTTTACTCTCCTGAGTTGTTTTGCTCAAAAGTATACATTCCCGTTGGCTTGATCATTACTTGATAACCGGAAAAGATGAGGACAAGCCAGTTCCTTCTGTACAACAGGTTTTTCAATCTTGGATCTTGCCCTGTCCACACAAAATATCTATTGCTCGTAAACTAAAAGGTGGGCTCTGAGGTTTCCTCTCTTTTTGCCTAAACCAATCTTGCTTCGTATATTTTTTCTGTGCGTATCGACTGTCCGGGGAGATATCTTCATAATCCTTGCAATTTTTTTTGAAGAATAGCCGGTCTTTATCATATTTACTATCGTGATTTCTTTAGGTGTCAGGCTTAAATATTTCAGGGATAACTTTCGAATGAATGGAGATACGATTTCGTTTAAATTCGATTCTAAAATATGCAGTAAGGCTTTTTGGTGATCATCCAGCCTGGTTTCTTTAATTTCGTCAAAATACGGTATAATCAGTTCCCTTACGTTGGTCATCACATTATCTTCGATTTCTTTTTGATCCGCCTTGCTTTTTTGCAATAAAACTTTCATGGCGGTATTTATCTGCGCAAGACTTTTTTTCAGGATTTCCACTTCACCGGTACGTTCCTTAAGTGCCTCTTCCACCTCTTTACGCCCGCTGACATCTATGGTGTAGGTGTGCACGCCTACTACCTCGCCATCCTTGTGAACCGGACTGGAAGTTACAAGGCCCCAAAAGATTGAGCCGTTTTTGAGTAACAGACGGTACCGCGTAGGAGGCGCTTTTTCTCCTTGCATCATCCTTTGAATAAGCTCGCAGTGTTGCTCATTCTCCTCCGGGGCTGCAAACTGTAATTCGTGAAAGCCTTCATCAAAATCTTCCGGTTCATAATCTTTTAGTTTATATCCATGTGGATTAACATGGGTGATAATACCATTAAGATCATATTCAATATTTGCCGAAGGCAACATCTTGGTTGTATCTTTAAAATGCGCCTTGCTCTTTCGCAATGCCCCTTCGACGCGCTTACGCTCAAAAGCCTCTTTTTCTAATCCTTCATAATTTGAGTTTTGGGTCACTGCAAAAACCTCCTTTCAATCTGATTGTGCAACAATATGATGCTACTTCTTTAAAACCTCATCTAAGGTACTGTTTAGATCTCGCATTGTATAAGGTTTGGGCAAAGCCCCTGCAAAACCATATTGGCCAAACGCAATCATATCCGGATCTTTTGAATGGCAGCTTGAAGCAATAGTTTTAACGTGGGGGTCTAACTCCAGCAATCTGTTGCCGATTTCTCTGCCTCCCATGCCCCGGTATACCGTTAAATCGAGTATAACCGCATCAAAAGGCTTGCCGGAATCTATGGTGCTTAAATACAAATTGATCGCATCAACACCATCTTTGGCAAGTTCAACATCGTAACCCAGGCGCAACAGTAACGCTCCGGCAACATCCCTGACCATATCATCAACTTCTACAACCAGGACCCTGGCCCTACGGATTGCCGGATTGCCCGGTTTGGACACCTTAACGGGCTTTAATTCTCTGATTGAGCCGATTTTTTTAATTGGTACACCTCCTTTTGCAAGCTTCGCCGGGCGTATTGCGCAAACCTAAACCGAATATTAAAATGCAACAATAGTGCCAGAAAACGACCACAAAAAAAACAGTGCAAGTGCCTGTAATTTCGCTTTATTTTTTATGCAAGATGTGCTAGGTTATTACTGGCTGTTACAAAGTGTTACAGCAGCTTGCTTTTTTAAGATTAATCGGTGATACATTTTTACTCGCCGCCCGATTGAGTCAATCCCCATTTTTTTATTTGTCGTATAAAAGCGTATGCAAAAGCCTAAAATTCTGTTGATAGATGACAATGAAGCCTTTTTGAAACTTTTCCCGGCTCTGCCCGCAGCGGATGATTTTGAAATCGTTGCGCTCACGTCGGCCGAAAAGGCGCTCGAAATCCTCAGCATGGAAAACGTTGACCTGATCATCTCGGACATCCAGATGCCCGGGATGACAGGCACCGAACTCTTTGAAACGGTTCAGGATCTTTACCCCGACATTCCCGTCATTCTGATTACCGCCTTCGGTTCAACCGCATTGGCGATTCAGGCCGTCAAGCAAGGGGCCTTTCATTATTTTGAAAAGCCGCTCAACGATAAATTGGAGCTTTTCTGGACCACCGTGCGCGAGGCCCTGGCAAAGCGGGAAATGCTCAAAGAGGTTGCCTCTCTGCGCAAGGAAAAGACTCTCCGGATTCAGACTCCTGCGCCGATCATCGGACGTTCTGAAGAGATCAAAAAGGTTTTGCAATCCATCCGGGAAGTCGCCGGTCTGCCTGCAACGGTGCTTATCTGCGGCGAAACCGGTACCGGCAAAGAGCTGGTTGCTCGGGCTGTACATGATCTGAGCACAAGGAAAAACAAGCCGTTTTTTGCGGTCAACTGCAATGAATTTGCTCCGGGAGTTCTGGAAAGTGAGCTTTTCGGCCATGAAAAAGGGGCTTTTACAGGAGCCATAGGTCGCAATATAGGTCTTTTCGAGATTGCTCATCAAGGGACGCTTTTTTTAGATGAAATCAGCACAGCGCTGCCTTTGTTGCAGTCCAAACTGCTCAGGGTGTTAGAGACCAGGAATTTCACGCGTGTCGGCGGGACGCTGCCGGTATACTCTGACTTTCGCCTCATTACAGCCACCAACCGCGACATCGAAATTGAAGTTGCCAAGGGGCGCTTTCGCCAGGATCTTTTTTTCCGCGTAAATGTTTATAGGATTGAGGTGCCGCCTTTGAGAAACCGGCGCGAGGACATCCCGCTGATCGCCGACTATTATCTCAAGCAATTCAGCCAGGCATATGAGCGGCCCATAG
>JAQBHK010000378.1:0-2953 GCA_032127815.1 Desulfobacterales bacterium | reverse complement strand
ATAAGTGCGATTTGCAGGAGTTTACAGGTTCAGGGTTCAAAGGTTCAGGGTTCAAAGGTTCAGGGTTCAAAGGTTCAGGGTTCAAAGGTTCAGAGGTTCAAAGGTTCAGAGGTTCAGAGGTTGATTCTTTCAACCCAGAACCCCTGAACGGTTACAGTGATATTAACAATTAAAACGTAATAATGATAGCAACAATTCAAAAAACGGCACGACCATTGCATCTTTTGGTATTATTTAGGGTCATTTAATTTTGGATTTGACACCAATTCTTGGATTTGATAAAAAAATTAGAGTGTTGTATCTATTTTCGCAGCCAATGCCGTGCTGACAAAATTTTGCCGGTATTTTGGCAGTACAGGAATTTTCGTTTTCAAAGCGGCGCAGCCGCGTTGTATATAATCGCGCAGCTATACCTTGAACGGTTAAAATTTGCGCTTTTAGATTCTTAAATTTAGACGGATAATCAGGTTGCCTCATTGATGATTTTCGATTGATGATTGATGATTTAAGGATGGCAGTCATAAATCTATCACTTTCTTGAAATCCGGGTTGGTGAAAAGTTGAAACAAAAAGACGCCGTTTATGACCGTGTATAGTATATTCTATTGGGGACTTTCCTTTTGGCGATAGTAATCAAAAAAAAAGAGTCTGATCCGGGAGCAAAGCTTGAGCCTGATGCCGGGCAGCATGGTCATATCATTCGCCGCTTCGGGAAAAAGGTCAAGCCCGCGGAGGTAACTTTTTTTATTTCCCAGCTTGCACTGATGCTTGAAATCGGTACATCCCTGACCAGTGCGCTGAAAGCGGCGGCGAATCAAACCAAAAACCCGGCTTTTGAGGCGGTGATCCGCTCCATGCAGCTCGATCTTGAGGAAGGCCGCCAGCTTTCCGATGCCATGAGCAGGCACCCTCAGGTATTCAGAAATATTTTTGTCAGCATGGTAAAAGCCGGGGAAACCGGCGGTTATTTAAAAGAAATCTTAGAGCGCACCGTGGAGATGCAGGAAAAGCGTCAGGCGCTTATCACCCAGGTCCGGGCTACCCTGACGTACCCTGCGGTCTTGTGTGTTTTGTCAACAGTGGTAATCATTTTTATCCTGGCCGGCATCCTGCCCAAGTTTGCCGTCCTTTTCGAGGGCAAGGAGAGTGTCCTGCCTTTCAGTACCCGCTTCCTGATGGCTATGAGCGCTTCGATTCAGCAATACTGGTGGGTGTATCTGGTCTCTATCGCCGGGCTGATCTTTGCTTTAAAATACTTTAAAGAGAGTAAGCACGGCCAGGCTCTTATTGACCGCTTTTTAGTAAGCGCACCGCTGCTTTCCAGGATATCGAATAAAATATATACCGCTCAACTTCTGAGAACATTAGGCAATTTAATGGAAAGCCAGGTGCCGCTTATCGAAGCACTGAAAGTGACCCAGGACACTTTCAGTAACCGGCATTTTAAGCTTTTTATAGCCAGGATTATGTCCCATGTGAAGCAGGGCGGCAGGTTCGCGCAGCCGTTTGCCGACTATCCTTATGTCATGGAATCGGTCAAACAGATGGTAGCCACCGGAGAAGAAGTCGGCAACCTGCACAGTGTCATGTTGCGTCTGGCTACGTTTTATGATACTGAAATTGAACAGGAGTTAAAAAAGATCGCTTCCATGATCGAGCCTGTGGCGCTGATAGTTATGGGAATAGTAGTGGGATTGATCGTTTCGTCCGTGATCCTTCCAATTTTCAAGTTATCACATACGATACATTAAGGTTTTAATAACCGTTCAAAGGTTCAGGGTTCAGGGGTTGAGAGGTTCAGAGATTCAAAGGTTAACAAAAAAAGTAACCCTGAACGGGGAACTCTGAACCTGTGAACGCCTACAGGTTTTAATAACCGGGAATATAAAGGCTAATGTTTTCAGTTTTCCGGCCGATAAATGTTTAATATGGTCTTAAAGCTAAAAGAGGAGGCTAGGTTATGATCACCAAGTTTAAGAATCAGGCGGGATTTACCTTGATTGAAATGCTGATAGTCATTGTTGTGCTGGGAATCCTGGCCATGATAATTGTTCCTCAGATTACAGTCTCTACCGAAGACGCCAAGATAAGTACGCTCCAGACCAACCTGAGCGGCATGCGCAGCGCCGTCGAAACCTACTATGCCCAGCATGATAGCGTATATCCCGGCAAGAAAAAGGAAACGGACGGCGCTGATGCCGGGACCGTTGCCCTGGCACAGACTGCCTTTCTCGCCCAGCTTACATTGTATTCAACCGCCGCCGGAGTTACGGCCAACGTCAAGGATGCAACCTATAAATTCGGACCCTATATCAAGGGGACGGCATTGCCTAAAAATCCTTTTACCGCAACTAGCGACGTGACCTGTGATCTGGCAACCAATATTTCGACGCGGGTGGCGGACACCGGAACCAAAGCCTGGAAATTCTACCCTAATACCGGGGTTTTGATCGCCAATGATACTGTGGCGCATGCTCTTTACTAAACCAACGTTGCATTAAGCGGGCTATCTCTTTATTAGGGGTGGCGCAAGACAGTCTCTTTTACGGGATAGATGCCGGATGCTGTATGCTTGTTGGAGCGCAGCGGAAATCCCGATTTATCGGGGATACTAGATACTGGATATTCAGGAATGCACTAAGAGTGAACTCCAAAAACAACCGGCATCCAGAGACCAGTATCCAGGATCAGTCAATGCTGACAATGGTTTTCGTTGCGACGATATAGATCGAATCAAGGAATCAGGCTAAGGTGAGATTGGCCAACCAATTGTGCGCCCGCACATTTGGGGTCAGGCCACGGCAACCGACTATAATAACAGCAAAAGAGGCTTAAAATAGACCCTAAAATTGTCTTAAACGACTCTTTCTGGCCCCCCAAAATGCCCTTTTAAGGCCTTGTTTGACGCAAAATTTAAACGTTTTATATATTATATCAAGATGTTCCTGTGGCC
>JAQBHK010000377.1:0-2977 GCA_032127815.1 Desulfobacterales bacterium | reverse complement strand
GATCTTGCTTCGGAATATTTTTGTTGGAGGGAATCTTGGGGACGCCCATTAAATTATAAGTTTCTATATGGATGTTACTTTGTTAATAGTTGAAAAGGCGAGACCTGCAAAACTGTCGCTGGATCAGGTTCAGGATTCACTTTTTTATAATTTTTTCTTGAGAAAATTCCGAATATTTTTTGCTGCCCGATGCGCCTTTTCGGCTTCTTTTTTTGAAAAGATAGTGGGCCAGTGGACAGGATATCTCGTTTCAATATAAAATGTTGATAGATACTCACAGTCGTCTTCTAATTGGGAGAATGAATGATCCTTCGATTTGCATTGCTTTAGCAATAAATGAAGATCGTGAATCTTGCGAAACTCAAGACTGTTTGCAATGATGAAAGCTTTCAGGTATTTTTCTGCCGATTGATTAAAATGAAAGCAAATTTGAGCAAAAAATTGTTTTTCTTCTTCAAGGTTGATGCGAGCAAACTCAAAGTCTTGATCAGCTTTTGTTATCCATTCTTTAATTATCTCATTGTCAACCATAAAGTACTTTGCCTTCTTTAATGATTGTTTTCAGAAAAGGATCTCCCATTTTCATCCTTTTGTCAAATTCATCAGGACGGTAAACAAGAAAGTCAACGGCAATATCACGAGCTATGAGGCGACTGAGTTCTCTGATCCTTTCCGCACCAAGGTATGGAGTGTCTTTTTTTATGATAAGAAAGTCTAAGTCGTTAACTTTATCGTATTCTCCACGTCCAGCCGAACCAAACAGGATGATTTTCAATGGGTAATATTTCTGGATGATTTGCTTTACGATATTATCAATTTCCGATGTAATTTCATTTGGTTCCATAAATCATACCTATCATTTCATTGTAATTGAGGTCACCCGTTAAAGGGTGGCGTAATGGGGGACGCTGGCAGGTTTGTAAGTTTATTCACATTTCTGCCCCAGAAGAAGGGCGTACTCGCCACATAGTGCCCTACCCCTTGTTATGGCCTCGTGTTGTGTTCCGGGACATCCTAAATAAGTAAATAACTTCAGTTCCACCACCTAATGGTAATACGGGACGTTGTCACTATTCCACTATTCTTGAGCTAAAACCTTCATCATACAATTGAATCCTCGTCAAAATAGAGACGAATCTTTACATCCGCCCTTCGGCATTCTGATGATGCCGTTGTGCAAGCCTATCAACTTCGGCTTCATCGGACGCAATGGCAGAATCAATCTCTTCCCGGTTTGCATGATAGTAAGCCAGTGCAGCATGGACTTGTGCCAATGTCAAATGACCAAACTCCCTTGTAATCTCTTCCGGGCTGAGCCCCAGTTTGTACCAGCCAACGATGCGCTGCACCGTGACTCCTGTTCCAGTAACACGCGCCCGCCCCCCTCGTACATCAGCTGCACGGGTAATCAGGTCTCCAATATCCACGGTTACGGTTGCTGTTGTCATATAAAACTCCTATGTTATAAATGATCGGGGTCAAATAGTGAATAACGAAGTCTTTAAATCAAAGAATTATGGATCACTTGTGTAAGCGGTTATAATTTTTGTTTACCAGATAGTAGTAACTTTTCTTGATTGTATTAATTTCTTGTCAGCAGTAACCAGTTTGGCGTTTTCGATGATTGACGTTGCAGCGATGATTCTGTCAGCGGGGTCCTTGTTATTATCCGAAAACAACTTCGCGGAAAGCCTTGCTATTTCCGGCGTAATTCCTCGATAAACGTAATTGTTGGATTCTGATACCAGTTTTATGAATTCCAGGTATTCGACATCTATGCTGAGTCTTCCTTTATGCATAAGCATTGCTATTTCCCATAACGAGATATCGCAAAATATTATTCCATCCGAATTATTAGCTGTTGAAATGGCCTTTTTCGCTTTTCGGGAAAGCATCTCCGGCCTCAAGGCATTCCAAAGGATGATGTGAGTATCTACGACAATCATTTCATGGCTTCCCACTCTTCATCAATTGGGGATATGATATCACCAATCAATGCATTTTTACTCAGTTCTCTTAATATTTTCCTCGACTTCACACTCTTATCTTCCACAGGGACAAGTCTTGCCATATCATGACCACGTGAAGTAATTGTAATAACCTCCCCTTTCTGAACCTTTTTCAGAAATATGGACAGATTTTCTCTCAGTGTACTAATGCCTACTCTTTCCATATTTTTGTCACCTCCTCTTTCGTACAAATCAATTGTACAACTCAACTCAGGGGAAATCAATGTTTTTTTTGTCACTCCAGCGGAAAAACAACGGGGTCAGAGCTACACGTTTTACAAAATACACAAGACAAGGTGGTCAGGTCCCTGTGAAATCGGCCTTGCCCCAGTTAAATGCGTTACACTCCTCACTGCGTGTCCCGGTGAAACAGGAGAACAGGAAGGTTTAACCCTCCACAATGACGGCGGGCAGGCGGGATAAAAATTTCACTGGGCAGGCAAAGGCGCCAAGGACGCTAAGAGCGCGAAGTTTGTTTTTTTGTTTTTCCTGATCGGGGCCCCAGAGAAATACGCTCCGCTGTGACTGCGTCAATTTCACAGGGCAGGCGGCCGATCAGAAAAAGAACCCGTCCCTGCCGCAGGCTATCTGTTCAAATTGTTGACCATTCGTTTTATACCGTCCTTCATCAATGGCACATTCCAGTTGAGAAGGAATCCGAGTTTAAGATTGGTAAGTCTTGGGGGACGCTGGTTACTTGTTAACTGTCGAATGGGTTTAATATTCTGACATCTATATTTTTAAAATCTTCAATGTTTCTTGTAACTAAACATAGATCGTCAGTGTTAGCAGTTGCAGCAATGATTGCATCTGGAAGTTTAATTCGATATTGCTTTCGTATATCAATTACATTTTCAGCAATCTCTTGATCAATAAATCGAACGTTAAACATAGAGACCAATTCTTTAACAAAATCTTCTTCCTTGCTATTGCTAAACCTGTATCCGAGAACTTCCATATATGAAATT
>JAQBHK010000376.1:0-7012 GCA_032127815.1 Desulfobacterales bacterium | reverse complement strand
CTGACCGGTGAATTGACCCTGAGCGGTAGAATCCTGCCGGTAGGCGGTGTCAAAGAAAAGGTTTTGGCGGCACATCGCGCCGGGGTGAAGACGGTAATTTTTCCGGCCAAAAATGAAGCGGATATCCAGGATATACACCCCGACATCAAAAAAGATCTTAAAATTTATGCCATGGATGAATTACCGGAAATTGTTAATCTGGTTTTGAAGTAAATACCAATTTAGATTCAACATTTCGTATTCAAACATTCATACCGTTCTGCTAAAACAGAGGGCAAGCTGTTGCCAATAACGGCATAACCATAGTCAGTGATCCAAAATTCGTATGTAAAAAATGCGGCAGGGTGGCGAATAAGAAAAAGTTGTTGCACAAACCCGTGTCATTAAAATATAATCCCGATTGATATATTAAGTAAGTATGGTTTTTGTTTTCTAAAAGGCATGCTTTATTAATTTCAATAAAGCAACGAAGCCCTAAATTTTCTAACCCCACAGCAAACTATGAGGAATTGAAAGTTCAAACAGAAAGGAGAGACCCGATGGCCAAAGAAGAAGAGAAGAAGGTTGAGGAAGCCAAGGAGGAGGAGAAGAAGGTTGAGAAACCTAAGGTGGAAAAGAAGGGTAAAGACAAAGATGTAAAAGCCGAGAAGAAGAAAAAAAAGAAGGCAAAAAAGGGCAAAGCCGTCAAAAAGAAAAAAGATAAAAAGAAAGACAAAAAGGCAAAGGCGGAGAAAAAGAAAAAAAAGAAAGACAAGAAAAAGGTAAAAGCCAAAAAAACGAAAAAGGGGGGGGAAAAGAAAGACAAAAAAAAGAAATAAAATAGCCTTGCAGCACCGATTGCGGCCACGGCCTTTGGTTATGTCAACCTCTAAGACAACCCATGCCTGGAGCACTGCCGCCGGAAAGTGTATCGGCCTATTTCATCTGACCTGCTAATACCGGAATTCATCATATAGAAAGGCGATCAGCGGCTGACAGTTGCGATTATTATTCGAAAAGATATTGAACTATAAGTCTGGGATCAGCCATGAAAAACAAGAAGGAAGACAAGCAAAAGATACCGGAAAAAAGAGTCGGTGCCTTGAAAGCACCTGGGAAAGGGATGCTGAAGAAATCCGAGTCGAAATCCGGTTCGGCCGGCCATGACGAACAGAATAGAAAAGAAAAGAGATCGGCAAAGCTGATAAATGGTCCCACGGCGCAACATAAAGGCACTGTGAACAAAATCGATTCGAAATTAAAATCCGCCGATTCTAAAAAGCAGGTTCTAAAGATCCCGAAGCTTGCCAAAAAGATAGAAAAAGAAGGAATCATCAAGGGGTCATTGGAAAAACATTACTGTGCAGAAGAGTTGAAACCTTACCAGGCGGAATTGATCAAGATGCAGCGCTACCTGGAAAAGACCGGTAAAAAAATGGTCATTCTTTTTGACGGCCGGGATGCCTCCGGCAAAGGCGGGACGATCCGCCGGACAGTCCGTTATATGAATGAGAAAAGGTATCGGGTAGTTGCCCTGGGCAAACCGAGTGAGCAGCAAAAAACAGAACTCCATATCAAACGCTATATTGAGCACTTCCCCCATGCCGGAGAGATCGTTTTATTTGACAGAAGCTGGTACAACAGAGCCCTGGTTGAGCCGGTAATGGGATTTTGCACCAAGGCTCAATATAAGCGATTTATGAAGAAGGTCATTATTTACGAACAAAATTTCCTCGAAGATGCCGGCAAAACCATACTGCTTAAACTCTATTTTTCGGTGACCAAGGACGAACAGGACCGGCGATTTAAAAGGAGAAAGAACGACCCTCTGCGGCAATGGAAACTTTCCGAAGTGGACCTGCAGGCCCAGGAGTTATGGAATGAATTTACCACAAGAAAATTTATGTTATTGAAAAAAACCCATACAAAAAAATCGCCGTGGTGGGTGATTCGATCGGATAATAAGCATCTGGCCAGAAGGGAAACCATGAAGTTGATTCTTAATTCTGTGCGATATAAAGGAAGAAGCCGTAAGCTCAATTTTATGCCGGATCCGGCTGTTGTTATACCGGGCGACAAAGAATTAAAAGAAATGAAAGAGCAGCGTAAAAACCATGGCAGATTCCTGGCATGATTACCGATCATTTTTGTGTAACCTCAATGGAGGTATAAGTAAAGAATCCCCCGCAATGCGAGGCAGGCTTGGCCCAGAAGACCAAGCTTTGGTTTCACCCAATAGGGGTGCACCTATCTCAAATGAGTAAATTAAATTCCAAATATCAAGTTACAAATTACAAACAAATCACAATTCAGCCGTCGTAGCTAAAGCTACTATGGCGAAGTCGGCTGACCGAAATTCAAAATTACAAACTTTGGAATTTCCTTGGAATTTGGAGCTTGTTTGTTTTTTGCTTGCCCGCCGTCTTTTTGGCGGGGTGCTTGGAATTTGTGTTTTTAGACACAAAACTCTAGGCAGATTCGGAGAACTCTAACCTAGCCCAGAAAACCAGGTTTTTCAGGACGTAATAAAGGGGGGCCAGATGGCCAAAGAAAAAACGAAAAAAAAGGAAAAGAAATCCAAAGGTTTAGAAGCTAAAAAATCCGAGCAAATTGCGCTAAAAGATGAAAAGGCCCCCAAAGGCAAAAAGAAAGCAAATAAGAAAGGCAAGAACAAAGAAAAAAAGCTAAAGAAGAGCTTGACCGAACACACCAGTTTTAAAAATCTAAATAAGAAAAAAACAAAAAACCGCCAGGCCGTTTGGGTAAAAAAATTCACCCTTGAATATGAAGAAGAGCTGAACAAGCTTCAGATCGAACTTTTAAAATGGCAAAAACATGTCATTGCCAATCAGGAGCGCATTTTGTTGTTATTTGAAGGGCGGGATGCCGCTGGAAAAGGCGGCACGATCAAAAGGATTCTCGAACATTTGAGTCCACGGGGTGCCCGGGTTGTTGCTCTTTTAAAGCCCAGCGACAGGGAACGAACCCAATGGTATTTTCAAAGGTATGTCCAACAGTTCCCCTCCGGCGGAGAAATAGTGCTTTTCGACCGCAGCTGGTACAATCGCGCCATGGTTGAACCGACCATGGGTTTCTGTACCGATGAAGAAAACAAACGCTTTTTAAAAGACACACCGATGCTCGAATCAATGCTGGTAAAGAACGGAATTATTCTGTTCAAGTTCTTTTTCTCTGTTTCCAAAGAGGAGCAGCTGCGCCGGTTTGATGCCAGAGAGACGGACCCATTGAAGCAGTATAAAATCTCACCGGTTGACAGAGAGGCTCAGGAAAAATGGGATGATTACACCGTGCGAAAATTCCAGATGCTCAATGAAACCAACCGAACGATTTCTCCCTGGACGATTATCCGTTCCGATAACAAGAAAAAGGCAAGGCTCAACTGTCTCAAACATATTCTGTTCAATGTCAAGTACGAAAACAAAATCTCCGACGAAAAACTCCTACCCGATCCCGAGATTGTGGTATCGGGTATTGATGAAATCAGATTCATGGAAGATCATCTCATGACCGGCGTTGAACTGCCCGGATGATTTAAGCTTTTCAGTGCGGTTTGGTTCGGCTTCCGGTGGAATTACGCTCACGGGCCAGGGAACAACCCTGATATATTTTCCGTGAGGCATTGCGAAGCCTGGATGATCCCGAAGATTTCCCGTTAATTCAATTTTTTTCCGGCGCGGTACATTTCTGCATAAGTATCCGGTAAACCATTCTTTTTCAATCCTTTGACCACTACTTCCACCGCATAGGGGATGCGGAAATGCTCTACGTCTATTATCCCCGAATAAACCTTTAAAATTGCGAAAGATACTCGCGGATCTCCGTCAAACATGCGTCCCGCACTGCCCGGATTGATAAAATGAACCCCATCAATCATTTTATAATAGGGTGTATGAGAATGGCCCATGATATGAACCTGGTAGCGAGGATTCTTGGCCAGTTCACGAAAACGGGTTTCAGGGGTGCTTGGGAACAGGGTTTCATCCTTATCATCGAGGGTTTCATGGAATACGCCGATATGGAGGTTGTCTATGGTAAAATCGGCTTGTCCGGGTAAGGATTTCAAATACTTAACATTTTCAGGAAGTAAGTTTTCAGATGTCCAGAAGTACATCACCCGCTTTTCTTCTTTTTTAGGCCTTTTTAATTTCTTCCCTTTTAGGATTTTCAATATGCGCCTGTCCGTATTTCCCAATATGCAGACAGATTTTTTTCTTTTGCGGAACCATTGGATCGTTTCGTTGGGAAAGGTACTGTAAACCGTGAAGTCACCCGTGTTAATAATCCGATCAAACCGGTATGCCCGGACATAGCTTTGTATCGCTTTTAATGCCGGATAATTGGCGTGAATATCACCCAGTACAAGTATTTTTTTCATTTATCAATTTGGAAAATAATTGAATTTCCTCGGTTAATTTCCTGTATTTCTTTTTTTTCGGTTTTTTTCCGAGTTTTTTCAATGTTAAAGTAAGCGCATCGGTTTTCTTAATGATATTTTTCTTGACCTTTTTGGGAAGGTCTTCTTGATTTTTAGCCAGTGCTTTAAGGCGGGCTTTCAGCTTGGTCGATCGTTTCTTAAAATCAATATATAATTCCAGATATTTTTTTTCCCATAAAGGCTTTAAATCTTCATTCACCAGGCTTAAACTCTTATTAAGCCTTTTAATCTTTTTCTGCAAATCCCGGTTGATCTTTTCGATTTTTCTTTCTTTGGCAGATATGATCTCCCCGGGCACTTTTTTCTGTTTTTCCCTGTAATATTCAGTCACAGAGATCTTGATCAGCTTGGCATAATGTGCGCCGATCGATTTGATTTCGGCCAGTTTTTCCAACGGCATTTCATAAAGCTGCTTTATGGTTGTAATGCCAAAATCGTTTAGCAATTGCATGCGAGTGACTCCGACATGTTTCAACTGGGTTAGATCATCCTGTTTCATAATAATCCCCTTTCAGCTTGGCCCTCTCTGTAAAGAAAAATGGCGTCATTGAACCGTTTCAAACAATTAAAATATAATCGGCAACAACAGCGTGTGTCAAGTGCGATAAAAAGCGGACTTATTAATCAAGCATGATACAGTTTATCATTTCTTTCTTTTCGGCTTTCTCATCTTACCACCTGCAGTAAGGATGGTGAATCAGATTTGCATTGAAATATCTTTGGTCTTTAGTCACTTCCTCACCGATCCATTCAGGTTTTTCAAATGTTTGGTCTTCACTTTCAAGCTCCACCTCGGCCACGATCAATCCTTGGTTTTCACCGCAAAACTCGTCGACCTCCCAGACGAATCCTTTGCAGGCGATTTTGTACCTCAATTTTTCGATGAGAGGTTTTTCGCACAGGTCATCCAGCATGGCTTCAGCTTCTACCACGGGGATTTCATATTCGTACTCAGCCCGGACAGCTCCCCGAGAGATACCCTTGACGGTTAAATATCCTTTGTTACCAATAATGCGCACACGCACAGTTCTTTCTTTAACACTGTTTAAATAACCCTGGCGATACATCACGCCTTGCTCCTTACGCCAGGTACCGTTGTTTACCAGGAATTTTCTTTCAATTTCCAGGGCCATCGCCACCTCATAAAATTTAGCAATATTGCTTTTAAAAAATATCATCCAACCCTTGGGCGCTAAGGCTTTTGATTTAAATCAGGGTGCGAAACTTGAATTTTAAATTATTCGAACCTCAAAGGCCGGTGGTCGAAAGTATGTTTTCTTGAATTTTAGTCCACAGGTTTTGATATGCTTTTGAAGCCACTGAAGCCGGCGCAAAGGCCGCAACCGGTTGGCGTTCAATCCCCATTCTTTCGATCTGCGACAAATATGGAATAAGGCTTCGTAAAACACCGTTAAACTCCTTAAACGCCATCGCCATGAGGGCGTGGTGCATTTTTTTGCGCCGGTCGACCATCGAAAAAAAGGTATAAATTTTACTGACATCATAGTTGTTCTTTTTACAGAAAGAGAGTAACTGTCGATGGGTCCGCATTGACAGCGTTGTGGGAATAAGTGGCACAAGGGTGTAATCAACGGCATTGAATATGTTCTCGGCCAGAATACTGATGGTGACCGGACAGTCAAGAATGATCAGGTCATATTCAGCCTTAAGAGGCTTCAGTATTTTCCTCAACCGCTGTTTTGAGCGCTTGAGTTTGCCAAAAGCGGTATCCAAATTGCGATGAGTGAAATCGGCCGGCAGCAGATCCAGGTTGTCATAATCAGTGCCTTTAATATTTTTTTTTAACTGCATACCTCCCTTAATAAACCCTTTTATGCCGAACTTGAGCTGGGGTTTTATCCGGAAATAATAGGTTGCCGAGCTTTGAGGATCGAGATCACAGATCAGGGTTTTTATGCCTGCCTGCGCTGCCAAATAGGACAGGTTTACGGCTGCTGCCGTTTTGCCCACGCCCCCTTTATTGCTGTAGAGCGCCAGTGTTGTCATGCCGTCGCCTCTTTTGTTTTTGATGCAAAAAGGTCTTGAAACAGTCTCTTGTTGGGGGGCGCTGCAAAGTCGGTATAAGTTTTGGCAAACGCATTTTTCACGATCTGTTTGTTTCTATCCAATGTTCCGATCAGACTGCCGATGGCCATAAGCACTTTTTGGGAATTCGGATCAATTGCGGGCATTTCCCCGGCAATCTCCATCAGATAGTTTTGCTGAACACAAAGATCATTAAAGTCCCCTAAATTATCCTGTAATTTCTTCAATTGTTCGATCAGGCTATCGATTGTTTGGCGTGCAAACAGACCGGAGAAAAACTCCATCAGGTATCGCAGTTTTTTACATTCAATTCTCAATGCATGCAGTTTTTCGTCCTCGGTTTTTTCAAGAATCAGGTTGCCGGCTTTTACAATGCTCCGATATTGTTGATATATTATTTTGCGTGCCAGACGAATGATCGGTATGCCGGAATTTGATGCGGTGGGCGAAATCTGGTGCGGTTCATTTAAAAACGACTCCCAATCCTGCATAATTCGTGCAATTTTTTTAGACTCCAAACCGCTGATGACC
>JAQBHK010000375.1:0-4745 GCA_032127815.1 Desulfobacterales bacterium | reverse complement strand
GCCGCGGCAATGAGTGAAGCCATGGCGAGCATATCAGAAAAGATTATCACCGATGTTTATAACTTTCTCGCCGAAGACTGCAGCTCTTCACAAGAACAGTGTAAACCAACATAATTGTGTTTTGTCACAAACAGGTAACTTACTGTTCAAACCGATAAATAACCGCACCCCAGGTTAATCCGGCACCCAGCGCCAGGAAAAGAACCGTGCTTCCGTCTCCGATGATGTTTTGCTCAATGGCCTCATCAAGCGCAATCGGTATGCTTGCTGCGGTTGTATTGCCATAGCGCTGGATATTATGAAAAACTTTTTCTTCAGGCAAATTCATGGCTTTGGCAAAAGCCTGGTTGATGCGAAGGTTCGCCTGATGCGGAATAAAAAGGTCGATGTCATCGATGGAAAGACCGGCTTTTTCCATGGTCGATTTTGCAACCTGCGGCAGCCTTCTGACGGCGGTTTTGAATACCAAACTGCCGTCCATGTGCGGATAATGGCGGCCTTTATCGATCATTTCTGCGGTTATCCAGGGGTTTAGCCTGGTAGACGGCAATTCCACCGTCAAGATGTCTGCAAATTCTCCCTGGGCATGTAGATTAGTAGCCAGAACTCCCACAGGAGCATCTGTTTCAACACCTTCCAGGCAGACGGCCCCGGCACCGTCTCCGAATATCACCGAGATATCCCGTCCCCGGGTAGAAATATCAAGGGCGGTACTATGAACTTCAGCACCGACAAACAGGATGCGGTTATAATAACCGCTGCGAATAAAGGCATCCGTCATTTCCAGGCCGTAAACAAAACTGGTGCATTGCTGGCGGATATCAAGAGCCGGGGTTGTTTTAAGCCCCAGTTTGTGCTGCAGAAGACACCCTGATCCTGGAAAATAAATATCCGGACTCAGGGTCCCGAAAATGATGAGATCGATATCTTCAGGCGCCCACCCTGCCCGCTCCAGAGCAATTTTTGCAGCTTCCAAACCGAGATCCGAAGGTCCGACTCCGCCGGCTTCAGGAACCCAGTGCCGTTTTTCGATCCCGGTACGCTGCCGGATCCATTCATCCGATGTGTCCATCCATTGCTCAAGATCATGATTTGTAACAACACGGGGCGGCACATAGCGTCCGGTCCCTTTTATTATGGTCTTTTTCATAGATATCTTTCCTTATTTGATATTTGTGATTTGATATTTGGAATTTACTTTTCTGTGTTTGAGACAGACATCACCCCTCTCAGGTGCGCTCAAAACCGGAGCCGCTGGGCTCTGATGCTTTACACAGTTGTCCACAGAGCATCTCTTAATCCCGAATTGCGCTCAATTTTACGTAATACTGCGGCCCTGACCACCTCTTCAGTCCCCCATATCGAAATATTCTGTCGGGCTCTGGTGATTGCCGTGTATATTAACTCGCGTGTCAATACCGGATAGTCTTTTTCCGGTAAAATCAGCAGGACATCATCAAACTCCGATCCCTGGCTTTTGTGGACGGTCATGGCAAAAACCGTTTCGTGCTCCGGAAGTCTTTGAGGTAAAAATCGCCGGAGCTGCCCGGAACTTCCAGGAAAATAAACATACAAATTATTTTTGTCTGAATCCGGAGCCGGCATGGCTATCCCCATATCACCGTTGAAAAGCCCCAGGCTATAATCATTGCGAGTGATTAGAACCGGTCTTCCCATGTACCAGTCCTGCTCCGGTTTGATCAGACCCTCCCGGCTCAGAGCCTTTTCTGCCAGCATGTTGACAGCATTAACCCCAAACGGTCCGATATTTACGACACATAATATTTTGAAGCGGTTAAACCGTTCAAGGGCTGTATGGGGGTCTGTTGTTTTAAGATATTCTGCATAACCTTGGATTAGCTTTTTTGCAAGTGCCTGAAACAAATTTTTGCGGTCCCGGGCCTCCATCCCGCTGATCGTAATTGGGGAAGTTTTCAGAACATCCAATACCTTTTCAACGTTTCCACAATTGACGCTGCGGCTTAATTTTCCGATAGTGCTGCTTTCTGTAAATCGAAAACTCTTTTTTAAAACTACGATACAGTCTTGCAGTCCATTATTTAAATTGTCATGTTCAACGCCGATATTGAATTCTTCCCCGGTTATTTTCTCTAACCTTTTGCAAAAGCGTTCTGAAAATCCATGGGCTCTGTTGCGATCACAGATGTCGCCCAGGACTGAACCTGCCTCGACCGAAGCAAGCTGGTCCTTATCTCCGATTAGTATAAGCCTGGCCGCCGCCGGTATGGCCTCTAAAAGTTTGGACATCAGAGCCAGATCGATCATAGACGCTTCGTCCACCACCACGACGTCTGCAGGCAATAGATTTTCTAAATTGTGCATAAAATACGGGGACCCCGGAATTGTTTTCAGCAAGCGGTGAATAGTATACGATTCGGATGGTATGGCATCGATAATATCTTGGCGGCAATTCAATGTTTTTTTAGCGATTCTAATCGACTCGGATAATCTGGCGGCGGCCTTTCCGGTTGGTGCGGCCAGAAGTATTTCAAGCCTGTCATTGCCGGCCTGTTCTAACAGCAGTGCCAGTATTTTTGCCACCGTGAATGTCTTTCCGGTTCCCGGTCCGCCGGAAATCAGACAAAATTTATTTAAAGTTGCGGCAAGGGCCGCCACCTTCTGCCAGTCGATGACACTAGCTGAAGCTTCAGGGAAAAGCCTTTGCAAGCTGTTTCTTAATAAAGATTCATCAACACCCCCGATATGTTCTTGAGCACGTTCGAGAATCAGGTCGGCAAGTTTTTTTTCATAATCCCAATAGCGGTAAAGATAGAGCCTGTTTTTTTTATCAAGGATCAGCGGACGAAACTCTCCCGGGCTGCCTACTACAGGGCTTTTGTGCAGTTTTTCGGTCCATGCGTTTAGCTCCGGGCACTTCAACCGGGCTTTAGCATCCAGACCCTCACCCAGAGTTTTTCCCGCCGATAGGGCCAGGTCAAGATATATATCACCGTTTCCGGCGGCATGGCTGACCAGGGCGGCTCCCATAAAAATATCAGGATCATCATGGGGGCAAAGTCCGCTGATAAAGCGTGCAAAATGAAAATCAATTTCGCGAATAATTCCAGCATTATACAATATTGATCGATTATTATTGTTCATAGTGAGAAATTCGGAATAAGCGTGCTGCCCAGTGCCCTGATAATTTCCGGAGCCGGAAGATCTTTGTATATGCCGAAATCCGATCCTTGGTCAGGGTCAACGCCTCGAATAAAGATGTAAATTACACCGCCAAAATCGCGTTCATACCTGTAACCCGGCACCCGCATCTGCAGGTATTGATGCAGCGCAAGGGTATACAAATGATACTGCAGAATATAAAAGTCGGCGTTCATGGTTTTAAACAGGGCGGCCTGGTCATAATCAATCAGGCGCGAGCCTAAAAAGTTTGATTTCCAGTCTACCAGAAAATAACGGCCTCCGGCATGCATGATCAGATCAATATACCCTTTCATAAAACCTTTGGCCAACGAAAACGACAACTTTTCAACCCGCCGGGGAAAAGTTGCGGAAATATCGGCGTCACTGTGATTCTCAAAGATTTTTTTTAATTTTTGAGGTGTTATCCGGTTCAACGGAAAATAAAATTCCATTTCATTGATCCGATCTTCAGGTTTAACGCATGACAGAGTCAGCGGTGCCGGGTCCGATGTTAATGGTGCTGCCAGAACTTTCTGCAGCATGGTACTGATGGATGCCTGCCATTTAATACCAAACCCATACGTTCTTAATTTGTCTATCACCAGGATATCTGTATGCCCATGATCTTTTGATGAAAAATCGAGATTTTCAAAAAGATCATGGAAAAATATTCCGGCGCGGATACCTTTGGGAAAAGAATAAATATCAGCCACTTTAGAAACATCCCGTCTATGATCCGAGATGTTCGGCTTTAGGTCGCGAAGAGTGTCATGATCCGGCAACGCTTCATCCAAGATCCTTTTCGATATTAAGTATGAATAACTCACCACTTTCCAGGCAGTCTCCATTTTTCCTGTAAATTGCCTGCAATCGTGCTTTTTGTCAAAAATTTCGTAATGATGATAATCTTTCTCACTTTCAACCGGTATGGGAATTATCTCAATGGTCCCTTCCGATCGGTTTGCCAGATGCTTTAAGTCAGTCAAAAAATCTTCGCTTTTTAGTTTTGAAATATCGGTTTTCAGAGCGGTAACTACATCCGTACTGCTTATATCATTCGCCAGAGTCAGGTCGGAATGAAACAAAAAGGCCAAGGCAGACGTTTGAGCAGCTGTAAAGCAACCCCATGCCAGGTAACATCTTTTTTTGGCCCGGGTTAAAGCTACGTAAAGCAATCTAAGATTTTCCGCTAAAAGCTCATTTTGAGCCCGAACAATGTGGAGGCTGTTTGGGCCGGCGTCAAGATCAAGCACAATATTATGGTTTTCGGTATTGTCATGAAATACGATTTCTTTATTTTTGATGTACGATCCTTCCCATCCAAAGGGGCAAAAAACAACCTCATATTCCAGCCCTTTACTTTTATGGACGGTGATAATTTTTACGGCATGTTCGTCGCTTTCCAGACGCAGTTGATGCGTTTCTGATTGAAATGATGTTGTTTGTCTCTGTTCAGACAACCATCTGACAAGGCCGGTTGTCCCCAGGTTTTTTGCAGCCGATTCCTGATACAAAACTTCTATCAAATGGAGCACATTCGTAAGCCTTCTTTCACCATCTGCAAATGACAAAAGACGTCCCCT
>JAQBHK010000374.1:0-2608 GCA_032127815.1 Desulfobacterales bacterium | reverse complement strand
GACGATGTAGCGGCCGGCATTTTAAGCAATCTTGTTTTAAGAGCTATCTTATTGATGAATTCGTAAAAAGCCGAATTCATCACGTTTTAGGTTTTAAGCTTTAGGTGTTAGGTTGCATTTGCAGTATATTTACATATACTTAAAACTTAACACTTAAAACGTATCGAAAAAATAGTCTTTTCCCTTTTTTCGAAATCGTGCAATATAATGAATTTATAACATTAGACTCATAAAAGGTGCTGTAGAAACTTGAACTCAGATAATAGAACAGAAAACGACGAACAAACCCCCAAAAAAAGCGCTCTGCGCGAAAACATTGAAGCCATCCTGCTGGCGATCGTGCTGGCCCTGTTTATTCGTACCTTTATCGTACAGGCCTTTAAAATTCCCTCGGGTTCCATGAAAGAGACACTTCTGATCGGTGATCACATTCTGGTGAATAAGTTCCTTTACGGGGTCAAACTGCCGTTTGTGTCAGCGACAATCATTCCATACAAAGACCCTCAACGGGGAGATATCGTGGTATTTAAGTTCCCGGAGGATCCCGACAAGGACTTTATTAAACGAGTTGTCGGAGTTGCCGGAGACGTGGTTGAAGGCCGCGATAAAAAAATCTTTATCAATCACGAACCTCTGAATCACGACTATGGAATCCATAAAGAGTCCCGCATTATTCCGGGAAATGTCCAGCCCAGAGACAACTTCGGACCACTGGTGGTGCCCGAAAAATCACTTTTTGTGATGGGAGACAATCGCGACCACAGCTATGACAGCAGGTTTTGGGGCTTCGTTAATTTAAAAGCTGTAAGGGGAAAAGCGTTTTTAATCTATTGGTCCTGGGACAAAAGCAATTTCGGGGTCAGGTGGAAAAGAATCGGACAAATGCTTAAGTAAAGCAGGTGCATCATGCAGTTTGCAAGCAAAAACATCCTGGATATGGAGTCACTTTCTGTTGACGAAATCAACATGGTCTTAGATACGGCCGACAAGATGAAAGAGATTTCAGAAAGGTCGGTCAAAAAAGTTCCCACGCTAAGGGGCAAGACGGTTGTTCTGTTTTTTTATGAACCGAGCACACGTACGCGCGCATCTTTTGATATTGCCGCCAAGCGTCTCAGCGCCGACAGCCTTTCTTTGTCGGCCTCTTCCAGCAGTATGGTCAAAGGAGAAACCCTGGTAGATACGGCGCGAAATCTGGAGGCCATGCATCCTGATGTGATTGTGATACGACACCCTGCAGCCGGAGCTCCTCACCTGCTGGCACGCAAGGTAAAGGCTGCAATTATCAATGCCGGTGACGGTATGCACGCTCACCCCACCCAGTCGCTTTTAGATCTAATGACGGTCAGAGAGAGCAAGGGCAAAATTGCCGGATTGCGCATTGCCATTATCGGTGACATTGCACACAGCAGGGTGGCGAGGTCAAATTGCATCGGGTTTACCAAAATGGGGGCGGACGTTGTTCTGGCCGGCCCTCCCACCATGATCCCCAAAGGTGTCGAAGCCCTCGGTGCCTCTGTTACCTTCAGTTTGGATGACGCTATCGGTAATGCCGATGTTATCATGATGCTGAGGATACAAAAAGAAAGGCAAAAACACTTTCTGTTTTCAACCGAAAGAGAATATGCCATGGTATACGGTCTGACAAAAAAAAGACTAAAAAACGCGCGGGAAGATGTGCTGATTATGCATCCGGGGCCTATTAACCGCGGGGTTGAAATCGCTTCCGATGTGGCTGACGGTCCCTATTCCTTGATTCTTGAGCAGGTGACCAACGGGGTTGCCGTGCGTATGGCCCTTTTATATCTGGTGGCAGGAGGTTTACGCGATGCTGATGCTGGTTAAGGGGGGCAGGGTCATCGATCCGGGAAACATCGATGGCATTATGGATATTCTTATTGATAATGGAAAGATTGTAGAAATCAAGCCGCAGATAGCCGCAGAAGGTTCGTCCGGGCTCCAAACAGGTGCGCGAGGGACGGAGCAAGGAAAAGTATCCGTTGACCGCGTTATCGACGCCGGCGGAAAAATTGTTACCCCCGGGCTTATTGATATGCATGTTCATCTGCGGGAGCCTGGATATGAATACAAAGAGACCATTGCTACAGGCTGCAAGTCCGCAGCTTGCGGCGGCTTCACAGCAGTATGCTGCATGCCTAACACCAACCCTGTTAATGACAACCGGCAGGTGACGGAATATATCCTAAGAAAAGCACAGGCCGCCGGTTCTGCCAGGGTTTATCCGGTTGCCGCCATCAGCATCGGACTGCAAGGAAAAGGGCTATGTGAATATGGAGACCTGAAAGACGCCGGTGCCGTTGCGCTTTCTGATGACGGCAACCCTGTGATGGACAGCCAGTTGATGCGCAGAGCCCTGGAATATGCCAAAGGGTTCGGTTTACTGGTTATTTCCCATTGTGAGGATCTATGCCTGGCGGGAGGCGGGGTGATGAACGAGGGCGAGATTGCCACCCGGATGGGTCTTGCGGGAATACCCAATGTCGCTGAAAGTGTAATGGTTATAAGGGATATCGCTCTTTGTGAATTGACCCAAAGCCGGCTGCACATCGCCCATGTCAGTACCGCAGAATCCGTGCGGGCCATCAGA
>JAQBHK010000373.1:0-3994 GCA_032127815.1 Desulfobacterales bacterium | reverse complement strand
ATGCGGACTGATGGAAAGGATGTCGGATATTGCAGTATTTGTTTCGCCTTTTGCTATCAGGCGATTTACAAACCCAAGCGCTTGACCCTGATCCGTAAAAGGCGCTGCAATGACATCCGTCGGATATACAGTGCACTTAATGTCGCCCATATGAAAAATAATATATTTCGGTTTGTCAAAAAAATTGGCATCTTTAAAAGTAGCGTTTACCAATAGATCATTTATTTAAACCGGATTATATAGTAGTGGCTATGAGGAAGGATAAAACGCTGATTTCATATAAGAACGCTTTTATTAAAATTCTATTGGAAGAAGCGCTCTCTAATAATTCCGCATTAATTGAGCCGTCTCAATAGCTTACCTGCATTTGCAAATCCATCTATTTTTAGAAAACTATCTAATAACGTCAAAAAGCGATATTTTTCTTAGCTGTCGGGTTGATCTGTGATTAGTATTTTGAATTCTTTATGAAAAATCAACTTCGGCTTTTGGCATACTCCCTTTCCACTCTGTCTCTGTGGGTATGGCCGGAATTATAGCTGCAGAAGGGATAAAGCTTGCCATCGGGTGCTGCATAATGAATAGCACACCGTCTAACCCTCTCAAGGTCATAATTGTAATTATCCATAAAATGCATGCCAAACAGAAAAATGGTTTTATAAGTGTGGTCTTTGTGTTCGTCCGTCCAGGTAAATTTCTTGTCAGAATATCCATCGAGTGTCTGGAGAAATTTGTTAAAAGTCAAACCTTCAGGCGCGTTTTTGGCATTGAAATGCTTGCGCAATAAATTTAATGAACTGAGTTTTGAAAACATCTTGACACGCCGTTTTTCGGTTTTCTGTGCCAGTTTATTAATGTCCTGCAAGAGATTGTATAAATCAATAAACCTGGTGATGGGAACAGCATTTTTGTTTTTGTCAACAAACAGAATGGACAGGGTCCCACAGTGGGGGTGGCAGGTATAATTTGTGACACTTTTGCCGGTTAAAGCTTCTGCCAGGGATACAAAAGGAGTGCTTGAGTTAAGTGAAAACCAGTCTTTCAACGGGTCGGTTATGCCGGTTTGTCGGCTGATATCATGTACAATATCTGCAAGTGTATATCTTTGTTGCAGTCTGTCCTCTTCAGAATACCGGCCGGTAAATGATATAGGCTGTAAGGAGAGGCCTGTGATTGTGTCCAGGTTTTCAAAGGCTAGCTTAACCAGATCGCCAAGCTGATGGTCGTTGACACCTCTGATGATTGTCGGTACCAGAATGACTCTAAGACCGGCTTTTCCCGCTGATTCAATCGCTTTTAGCTTGGTTGCCAGCAACTTGCGGCCTCTGATCTTTTCAAACACATCATCTGTAACACCATCCATCTGCAGATAGATATACTGCAGACCGGCTTCTCGGGCTTTTGCGGCAAATTCAGGATCAGCCAGCTTTATGCCGTTGGTACCCATCTGTATATGGGTAAAGCCAAGCTTGGTTGATGCTTTTACGATTTTAAAAAAGTCAGGATGGAGGGTCGGTTCGCCTCCTATGAATTGAATTGTATTGCAGGGAGCGGGCCGGGATTCACGGAGCCTTTTCATCATCATATAGATTTCTTCAAAAGAAGGCTCAGCTTTGTATTTGTTCGAACTCGCAAAGCATGTGGGGCAACTTAAATTACACCTGCTGGTCAGGTCAACATTTCCGATGGCGGCATGGGTAAGATGCATATTACATATCCCACAATCTGAAGGGCACTTTTGGGCGTTGGTCACCAGCGGGTTGGAAAATCCCTGTCCATCTTTAAAGTACCACTTTTCCATTTCCAAGAATATGTTAACGTCAGATGAAATAATATCGTTAAATTCTCCATGATCAGGACATATTTTGGTCATGACGACCTTACCGTCTTTTTCATATTTTCTTGCCGGAATAACCTTTAGACATTCCGGACAAAGGGAGTCCGTTTTTTTGGGTAGACCCATAACAAGCGGCGGTATTAAGCTGCCTGTTAACGTGCGTTGCCCCGTATCAGAATCGAGATGTTGCTGTTCAACCAATTTTTCGCCTGTATCTAACATAAGCTTAATATCTCCTGGCAAAATTTAGTATCATTTCTTACAATAGGTTTCAATATAAAACAGCGCCCTATAACGGTTTTACTATGCCCACAAATTCGGGTAAAATTTTTCGAGAAATCCATCAATGTATCTGAATTTAATGCCCACCAGACTTAACAGTTTTTCCGATATAATGATAATCAGAATAAAGGGCAGCATATGCGCCGCCAGTGTGATCTTGAAATAGCTGTAGTTGAATTTTCGAATGGAGGCAAAATTGTTCTTGATAAAAGGCGGCAGCAAAACGAACATCAGCCAGAACAGAACGGTGGCCGGCAGGATTGTCAGGACCGTAGCAATTTTGAAAATGCGGTCAATTATTTTGAACCGGCCGATGCGATCACGAAAATTATTCTTTGAATAGGTGAAATACCTTTCGGAGGACAGCCCTTCAATGGCGAATTTTACCATAAGGTAGGATATGATATATGCCGTAATGTAGGCGACATCCATCACCGGTTTGAAATGACTGCCGTGACTTCCGTAAACCGCCCCAATTCTGACAGAAGTAATCAATGCGCCCATGTCGCCCGCTTTTATCAATATTTCGGATTCGGTAACGTATCTGTCCTGCGTCAGCTTCATCTTTTGAATAAGTGCCAAAGGATACAGCCTGAAGCCGCACTGAGTGTCTTCGATAAACTGGTTGGCGCCAATGGAGATAGAAAAGCGCGCTACGTGCATGGAGTTAAACCGCGCTCTAGGAATCTTGCCGTGTTCGCTCATTCTTGAGCCCACGATGACATCGTCGGGCGCCTCGGCATGCGCCGCAATAAAGCGCGGAATCTCTTTAGGGTCATGTTGGCCGTCGGCATCCATACTGATAACCGCATCGTAGCCCTCATCAACGGTTCGCTGGAACAGCACTTTTAAAGCATGCCCCTTCCCCCGATTTCTTCCGATATGAATAACCTCGGCGCCGGCCTCGGCGGCAATGCGCGCGGTTTGATCCGTGGACCCGTCATCAGCCACCAGCACCCGCGAGACATATTCTAATATGCCGCTGACGACCGGTCCAATCGTTTCCTCGGCATTATACGCCGGTATTATGACACAAATTTTGGATGCCACCAGTAACTGTTTCCTTTCTTTATACCTGATAGAATTTACTGTTTTAATCAAAAATAGCAATTGTTTTTTGAAAAAAGGCCCACCTCCTTTAGATTATGGGATATTATAAATTGGGAATTTTCCGTTTGTATTTTAATGAAAAAGAAGCTGCCAAGCAGGCCTTTGAGTCTGCCTTGCAGTTTGCTGAGAAGGTTTCTTTAGTTTCTAAAATTCTCGGTGAATTAGAGTCGCTCTGACCTTATGTGCTTTCATGGAAACTCAATCTGCAATGAAAATGAATTGAAATAGAGGATTGCGATAGGCAAGGTCTTCAAAGCATCTTTAGTGAACGAGGTTCAATAAAAATGGTCTACATAATCTATTAAGGAGGTCTTAAATGAGATTTTTTAACATATTCAAAATAGATGTTTTCCTGGTTTTGGTTTTATGTATTTTTGTATTAACTGCCTGCGCCGTTAAAACTCCTGTCGGCCAAATATTCACTGTGGAAGCGTCGAAAAATTTAAAGTATGAGAATATAATCTTTAGAGTATTTAAGGCAAATCCTATGATGAACCGTGTCTTTATGTTGATGTGACTTTGACTGATTTAAGAATTTTGAGTAATACAGCTCGTTTCTGGGCGGGTGTGTTTGCAGGTCGATCTAATATGAATCTGAATGTTAAACTTACTTCCTCGGACGGTTCATTAATCGCGGAAAAAGAATTAGTCGGGGCGCCAAATGCTTGGGGGTCTGTCTGGTCAGACTCAGACGAGGATCTTCCAAAAAACATGGGATATTTATTGGGCGATTTTATTTTATCTAATACTACCAGATAAATAAAA
>JAQBHK010000372.1:0-6163 GCA_032127815.1 Desulfobacterales bacterium | reverse complement strand
GGACGCTCTTGAAAAGGACTTGTCAGGATTCGCGAATTGGTGTATTTCTGGATCAAATTTCGCCCGATTTTCTCACGAGGCTGAGCGACTCAGGAACAAGGCATTTCAGGCCGAAGGCGTAGTCTTTTACTTCGAGGGCTGAATAACGCAGTTCCTGTGTTGCTCAGGCTTGCCTTTGGTGAAGAATTTATTTTTTAGTGGTACGATATTCATCAAAACAGAGTACCTGTAATCAAAGATTCCCGAGTTTAATCTAATCTCCTGATTTTAAGTAGTTTCTTTTTTGTTTCCAAAACTAAAATGAATTCTTCATGAGAAATGCGGGTTAGCCCCTGTAGCTCAGAAGATAGAGCATTGGATTCCTAAACAAATTTAAGCAAATACAACAATTTGTGTATTTCTAATTGGTTGATTTGCCTATAAGAATTTTTTGTATTTTAGGTTCTGTTTGGGAATATTTCGAAAACTTAGATCATGGCGGGCACATTTTGGGCACAGGAAAAAACCTGTGCCTTTTTATTCTGGATCAGAGGATACGGAATTTCAAGCAGGAGGCAATTTGAGGAAAATGGAATTATCTTTCAGGTATAAACTTTATTAATTTACTGCAAGGTGAATATTTTAAGGTTTGGCTCAACCTTTTGTATCATATCATGCTTTCCTCTCTCAATCGTTGGATAGCATTTTCATCAATATCAATCCGATTCGCCGCTGAAATAAATTCCTTAATATCTCCTTTCATTTCAGTGCGTTCAATCGAGGGAACTTCTAACAAAATGATTTCAACAAATTTCCCTAAAAAACGTTTTAATTCAGGAATGTGGAGTGTCTCTGAATCAATCTTTCGTTGTATTTTGATAGCTTCCATGGCTAACTCCATTTATATGAATAGTTTCTAATTTAAAAGCTTTCCCAGACCCTCTAAAAGGAAGTGAATTCGTAAATATATGGAATTTTAACGCCTTTATTTCTTTATTACAATAATTTAATCAATATATTATACTTTCCTGTTTATTTCGGTAAGATCCGTATTTTGGCAGCGGGAATTGATAAACTCAGGGAGAAAATGCCACTATTCACGATGTACTTGAAAAACATTTTGTTTAGCTTTAGGAAAAGGCTTGTCAGGGAGCAGAACATAACAAAGCGTTTATTAAAATGAATAGAAAAAATCCCGGAAGCATTAAACTAAATCTTTACAAAATTTCTTTTTTGTGAAAAATCCATATCTATCGTTTAGCAGAGCAATGGATTAATTGTAAATTGCTCTACTTATCTAAACTTATAATTGTTTAATATAATTACAAATAGCCCCCGTAGCTCAGTGGATAGAGCATTGGATTCCTAATCCATGTGCCGCAAGTTCGATCCTTGCCGGGGGCACCAATGACAACAATGGGCTAGCCTTTTGAGGCTAGCCCATTTTAATTGATAGTCCTGCATTGTCCCCATTCGGTTCCCTTTTTGTTTATGATTATAAATGATTTACTGTGAAAATTAGTTGGTGTTTCAACTTATATCCATGGGCAGAGCAGTTTCCATGATTATAAACTCCGGCCTTTCACGCCGGCAGAAGGGGCTTTGTGCGCCTCGGGCGCATTCAAATCCCCTTGGGGATGCCAACAAATTTTTAAGGCTCGCCACTCTGTGACGGGCCTTTTTTATTTTTTCAGCATTCACTATCAAGCCGAATCATAGATTCAATGTTGCAATGGAAGAGATAAGCATTTATAATAGTCTTACTTTAGTCTTACCAAAGATGAGGAGGTGCGCATGGAAAAGACACGGCTCTCAAACAAAGGCCAGGTAGTCATCCCAAAGGCGGTTCGTATACTCCACGGATGGAAACCGGGGCTTGAATTCGTTATTGAGGATGTTGGTGATGGTATCAAGCTCAAACCGATAACGCCATATAAAAAAACAACGATTGAGGATGTGCTGGGGTGTATGGGTTATCAAGGCCCTAAAAAATCGATTAAGGATATGAGGGCAGCCATAGCAAAGGGGGCAAAAGAGAACGTATGATTGCCGTTGACACAAACCTTCTGGTGAGACTGCTGACAAAAGATGATAATAGTCAGGCGCAACGCGCGGCAAAAATAATGGAGAGCGATGATATCCTTATTCCCAAAACCGTTCTGCTGGAAACAGAGTGGGTATTACGGCATGCCTATGGGATTGGCAAGGACGCTATTATGAGAGGTTTCCAGAAATTGATGGGGCTTCCGAATGTAAATGTTGAAGATCCACAAATTGTATTTCAGGCCATCTCATGGTGTGAATCAGGCCTTGATTTCGCAGATGCGCTCCATTTGGCTTCCAGCATGAAAGCAGACAAATTTGTAACGTTTGACAATGCCTTGATTAAAAAAGCTGAAAGATTCATTTCAATTGATATCATTCTGCCTTAGCTAGAGAGAATAAGACTTATATCCCAAGCACAGGCGGCTTATCCCAAGAATGTATCTGTCGAAAAATACTCTAAAATATCAAGCCATTATAACCTAAGCACAAATTCACCCAACAACTATGATACGTTACACTTTCCCTTGGGGACGCCACTTTTTGAAAGGGGTTATCGATTTTTCGGTAACCCCTTTTTTAATGCCAATTCACCCCCAATTCACAATTCCCACCCTTGGGGCGCCAAATTTAAAAAATGCCGACCGAGTTTCCTGGTCGGCATTTTTGTGTTCAGGCTCACGATAAAGGTATCCTATAAAAACGCTGTGACCATGGACTTCATAGCTCGGCCGAAGCTTCCTTTTTTGCTTTCATTCGCCAAGATTCTGGCGGTAGGAAGGTAACCTTGAGGCCGAACGGCGAGGCGATTTTATCCAGCGTTGCCAGGGTCGGGTTGCCTGAACCGTTCTCGAATTCGGAAAGTATCCGCGGGGAGATGGCGGCTACTTTTCGGGCGTAATCCTTCTGGTTCATTCCAAGGATTTTGCGCATCTGTCGTGTCGCTTCGCGTACATCGATATCGCCTCGGGCCAGGTCGACGTAAAGCGTCTCTTTCATTCGGGCCATTTCAGCAGGGGTAAATCGTTTCATGGGGTTCTCCTATCTCCACGTTCGCGGCCGGGCTTCTGCAAGACCTGCTGCCACCTCGTTAATCCAGCCGGCAAGTCTCTGAACGATGTCTTCATCGACGTGCCGGCGTTGCATTGCGTCGGGCAGTCGTATGACTTCCTTGCTCAGGTCTGCCAGCCAACTTCTGGTTTCGCCGGGAGGTATGAGATTTTTAAATTTTTCGCAAATGATCGCCCATTCCGGCTGACTGCCGGGCCGCTCATCATCCCATCGGCTTATACGGCCGATACCTTCAGGGTCCAGAAACATGGGCGCGAAGTCGAAAAGCGGCGAAAGGCCCACTTGGGCCCCTGTTCTTAGAACGGCCGCATTGCGTCCGTGATTGTCGGTGTTGCGCAGGGCCAGGTTAAGGATGTCGCGCAGCATGTATTCCCGCAACTCCCGAGCAGGATCGGAGACTACCTGCGTCAAGGCACGGCAATAAGTGTCGTGATGCACCGCAGCGCCGAATCCCGGGATATTGGCCACGGCATACAAGCTGTTCATACCCAAGCGTTCAACACGGCCATCCGAAACCTTCCGGTCAAAACGCGGTACGAACAGCACGCCTTCCTCATAAACAAGAGGCTCACCGGTGCGAATGCCGAACTTCCGGGCAACTTCCAGGTAGGCGGCTTCATTGCGCAGGACCTGTTGATTTCGCTTGTCGGTACGACGACCGCGTGGAAATTTTACAAGCCAGAATTTGCGGGCTTTTTCGTCAGGCAAGGCGCCCTCTGCATGAAACAGCCCGGCATGATCCTCCGCGAGAAGGTATTTTGGCGCTTCCCCCTGTACGCTGGAAGCCCCTGCCACATAAGCACCGCGTTCTTCGGCGTAATCCAGGAATCGTTCCCGCTGCTCGATGATGTCCCTGCGGGGAAATCCCAATCTGAAGTGATCAGAAGGGGGCGAAGGAACAGCTTCGGCAATCCTGAGATTGCCCGGAGGGGCCCCGGCACCCCTTACGAGCAAATGCCAATCCATTTGCGGGCCGTTTCTTTCAATCTGCATTCGCCTGAGCCATGCGCGCCGGCCGGCGCCTCCCGGTAGGAGATCGACGAGCACTGGCGGCCATTGCTCATATCGGAACAATTCAAAGCCAACCGTAAGCCCGGGGATAAGTTCTGCCGCCCTGTCGCCCAAGTACGCCACAGCGTAGTCGATGTCGTATTGTAGCCAGCCGCCGCCGCCAATTCCAAGATCGAGTGTTTGGTTTTTGGGTTCAAAAACCGCGGCCGTTATCCAGCGGCCGTCGATAAATATTTCAATGTGACAATTCATAGCTCCCTTAAGTGGTCAAAATCGCACAGAGACAGTCAAAATAATTCATTTTAGTGGTCTATAGATAATATTCAATATGGGAATCTGTCAAGAATTAATCACTATAGTGATCCAATTTATGGGTATTTTCGATATGCGATACACTATAGTGTGTCGTTAGTGCTATTACGTGTTGACGTAATATTCTGAATCGCCGCTGTAAACGCTTTAACTTGTTGAACAGGTGAGGATAAACCTCAAAATTTCGATCAAGTTGATCGAATAAATAATCTGTGTTAATCTGCGTAATCTGCGGATAATCAAACAATCTGTGCCTGCCCAGTGAAATGAATTATCATATTTCACCGGGGTCCATCTGCGTTAATCCGCGGTCAATTATTCAATCTGTGTCCGTCTGTGGCTAATAATACTAATCAGTGAGCAGTATGCAGTGACAAATGACATCAAGAGATTAAAATAGAAACTTATAGTTCTATGAACATTCCGGAAGTCTATTTAAAAATGCAACAGTAAAACAAAGGGAGGCAGGTTATGGAACAATTAAATTGTCAAGAGGCGGCTAAATTTATAAGAGAAGAACTTCGGCTGAAAACGTTTCCTTTGGCGGTTAAATTTTTAAAGGATAAAGCCGATTTTCCTGAAAAAACACGACAGCCTTCCGTTGTTTTGGGTAAACGCATCACCATTTGTCAAGGTGTCACCATGGCCAGGAATTACGGATGGACCACAGGACTCGCCAAGGAAGATTTGATCTGTGTTCCGGCAATGATAGCCTTTGGTTTCAGCGGTGCATCCAGCCCGGTTGATACGCTAGGCAAACTCTTCTGTGAAGTGTCTTTTTCCAAAAGTGAAGAAGGCGGCCTTAAAGAAGCGGAAGCCATGATTTGCCTGGAGAATGAGGAGTGTCAGGCTATAGTTCTGGCTCCTTTACAGAAAGGTTTGTTTGATCCGGACACAGTGGCTATTTTCGGCAACCCTGCTCAGGTTATGAGATTAATTCAATCTTTTGCCTTTATGGCGTCCACGCGCATTCCAGGCAACTTCGGCGGAAAGGTGGAATGTACTGAATATCTCATTGCCCCTTTTAAAACCGGGTTGCCTCGCGTCGCTATACCCGGCATGGGTGATCGCATCTTTTCCATGACCCAGGATGACGAAATGGTTTTCTCTATACCTGGGCAGCTCCTGGCAAGTCTGGTTGAGGGTATGAAAGAAGCAGGGAAGAAGATAGGTGCCCGTTACCCTGTGACATTCTACCAGAATTTCGAGCCGGAATTCCCGAAGCCCTACAAGATTGCGGGAGAGAAACTGGGGTTGTTTAAATGAAAAAACAGCGACAGTGAATATTGATTAAAAAAAACAATAAAAATACGGCAAAAGAGCCAAAAAGAAAAGAATGTTTTGGACACGGGTCTTTGCTGCGCTGCGCCCCCGCAGGCAGATGAACGCAGTTTTTCCAGACCCCGGCTAAATAAAGCTCACCGGAGGATGTTTTCTAATCCTCAAGCTTCTCGAAAAACTCTTTCTCGGCCTCGCACAGGGGGCAGCACCAGTCATCGGGCAGTTCTTCAAAAGGGGTGCCGGGCGGTATGTTGCGTTCATAGTCGCCCTCTTCCGGATTGTACACATACTTGGTGCAGGGACTTTCATATCGGGGCAATTTTTCCTCAGTCATGTTCACCTCCGTAGCAGTTGTGGGTTTCCGAAACACTCAACCGGCAAAGAACGTTAGTCTTGGACTCAGGATAACATTTATCACATAATACAATCTATGTTGAGCGATTGTCGAGTCTATTCTATCGCTGCG
>JAQBHK010000371.1:0-3575 GCA_032127815.1 Desulfobacterales bacterium | reverse complement strand
AAAAAACAAACAAGCTCCAAACTACAAGCACCCCGCCAAAAAGACGGCGGGCAAGCAAATCTCAAGGAAATTCCAAACCACAAGCACCCCGCCAAAAAGACGGCGGGCAAGCAAATCTCAAGGAAATTCCAAAGTTCGTTGTTTTAAATTTCGGTCATTGTTATTTGTTTGATATTTGATATTTGATATTTGTCATTTGGGATTTTACTTGTTCAATTTGCAGGAAAACAGCCCCTTCCAGAGGTAACCCAAAGCCTGGCCCTCTGGACCAGGATATTTACAATTGAGGTGTGTTGCCGTCGATACACTCGATATAATAAAGGGTGGCTCCTACCGGAGCAAAGGATAAAAAGATGATATTCAGGCCCGGAATCAAGAACCATAGCCCGAAACCGATGTGAAAACTAAGATTTTTGAGCAGAAATTTAAACCGGTTTCCGAAAGGCTCTATCCTTCTTGCCGGAATCAGGTCGGTGTTGTCCCAGGACAAAAAAATTGCTGCCGCAAGCGATGAAATGATCGTTATGACAGGAGCCAGTGGCGTGAGCCAGCCAAGAATCATGAGTATCAGGGCAATTAAAACTGGAATCACAGCCCTGGGGATCTCCTGTTTGAGCAGATAGAAAAAATACTTAATCCAAGGCATGCGCCGGGTCTCCAGTTCCTTCCCGGTAACCCTCTGCTCTGTGATCCTGGACATGGCATCCATGATGATTACGCTGAACAGAAGCTGGGAAATAAGAAAGGAAACCACCGCCGAAAGCCCCACGAGTAAAAGTGCCACCAGCCATGAAACAAGATGCCACAGCCAGACGATCCAGGAACTCTCCGGCCGGCCCCATATTAAACCCAGAATTTCATGGTAGTATACAAGGACAAAGCCTGCCATCACAATAGTGAAAGCCACAACTACCACAAACCGGACAAGTCCTAAAAATAGCAGACTCGGCGTTTTGATTCCCAGCTTCAGTCCTTTATAATTATATGCTATGCCGCTGAACAAATCCATGGCAGTAAATATACTTCGGCCGCAAACAGATGTCTATTATTCTTTTTCCATTCACCAAGTTTAAAACCTTCGCCTTTTAGGCGAACAGCTTTAGCATCATAATGATTTGCGGTTTAAAATTCAAGGTTGAAAGGTTCAAAGGTTCGGAGGTTCAAAGGTTCGGGGTTCAGAGGTTAACCCTGAACGGTGAACGCAGAACCCAGAACGGTGAACCTAATTCGTCCAAGTACCTTTCGACTGACTTTCAGTCGGAACAGATATTCACCTTCTTCAGCAGGTAGTGGTTTAATCTTTTATCTCCAGATCGACCTTGCACAGGGCGGTTTCCGGATCTGAGGCCGCATTGATCACCACCATCCATTTGCCGTTGTGAATATCCGGGATAATTTTTTTGCAGCTCCAGGTCCGAAAGCCGTTGGATTTTTGAACATTTAGAAAGACTTCGGCCATTTTCTCCCAGCCCATGCCGGCCTTGTACCAGGTGTGGCGCAGTGTCTGGGCGACCGGTGATTTAACTTTGGTCCAGAGGCATACTTTTGTGTCGATTTTTGAATGTACGACCGGGATCATCTGTTCCCGGCCTTCGGATCTTCCACAAAAACCAGAGGGCTCAAAGGCGCCCGCAGGCTCAAAATTAAATACATCCCGCGCGATAACAACGTTGACGATTTCAGTGCTCCCGGATTCTGCAAAGATATATTGCGGAGATAGAAAAACCAGGCCCAAAAGCAGAACAGTAAATTTGTTTAGCATAACGTCCTCCTTTGACGATCGTTACCTTTTTTAAGTGGTACGTAATTGAGTTAACACTCAAAATGTCCGTTGTCAGTTGCAAATATAATTCAGTTCAACCGGAGGTATTATACGCTTTGGCTGAAGATTTATCAATCAAGACTTTAAATTTGAATTCCCCGCTGCTTGCAGCGCGGGATGAATTCAAATAAAAGAAAAAATAAGAACTTTTTTAAGGCGAAATTCTGAAATACCCCGTAGCTTGACGTAGCGTAGCGAAGATCCCGCCAGCGGGGCTACGCGGATAGGAATTTTAGCATTTCACCAAACAGAGCGGCGTAGCCGCGTTTCATAAAATCGTAACACGATTTTATTCTAAGTTAGCTGCGGACAACGGACAACGAACAACGGACATCGAGCGTTTCGCCCAATTAGGGCACCAGTCCTACTGCCCGCACTGCGCGCTCAATCTGCTCGAGACGGGCTTCAAGACTACCGGTATAACCGATGGCCATCCGTATAAGTCCTGGAGAGATGCCGATTTTGGATTGATCCTCCGGCGGAATTTCCGAAGAAGTAGATGACCCCGAGCAGGACATCAGGGTGTCATAATAGCCGAGAGAAACGGCGATGAGGCCGAATCGTTCTTTATTCTGGAGCAGAGACATGAGTTCTTCCGCCTTTTCTTTTGTACCGCAGTCAATGGTGAGCATACCTCCATAGCCATACCCCGGGTTAACCATTGATTTAATAAGATTGTGCTGAGGGTGCAACTGTAATCCGGGATAGGCTACCGGTGCGCCCATATTATGAAGAAGCTCAGCAATGGCCATGGCCCGTTTACAGTGTTCCCGCATCCGGATCCCCAGGTGAGGCAGACGCTGTATAATATCATAGGCAATGCGCGGGTCCATGGTGGGGCCTAAAAGCATAACGCGGCCCGTATGAAGGTCCATCAGCTTGTAAATGAAATCCCTGTTTGCACAGATCACACCGGCAATAGCGTCGCTGGCGCCGTTAATAAACTTGGTCATGGAAGAGATTACTATATCGGCACCAAGTGCGGCCGGCGTCACAATCATGGGCATGAAGGTATTGTCAATAACTAAAGTGAGTCCGCGTTTGCCGGCCAGTTTCGAAAGCGCAGGAATATCAGCTACTTTGAGAGTCGGATTTCCTATGGTTTCGGCATATATTACACGGGTGCTTGGCAAAATGGCCTGCTCAAATTTTGCTGTATCCGTGGGATCGATAAAGGTTGTTGTGATACCCATTTCTGGAAAAAGCTCTCGCAGGAGTGCATGGGTTCCACCATAAATTGTATCGCTTGATATAATGTGGTCGCCGCTCCTGCAGAGTTGCAGCAGGGTGCAGGAGATGGCCGACATGCCGCTGGCGGTGCAGACTGCAAACTCGGTTCCTTCCATAGCAGACATATAACCTGCCAGAACGTCCACCGTTGGATTAAAATGCCTGCTGTAAAGAAAACATCCTCCCTTATCCAGCCCTCTGAGACCTTGGAAGATTTCCGGCATTATCGCAGGGTCCATGACCGTAAAGGTTGAAGACCTGGAGATGGATGGAGTAACACCGCCGTGTTCGCCGAATTCTCGGCGAGTTTCCCACAAAGCCTGTTCAGGATTGAAGGGTTTCATTTCTCACCTCCTAATGTGGCCCGGCATTATCTAAAAACTGCAGTAATAATTTGATTACAAAGATTAATAATATCTTTTATTCAGTAACTCAACTTTCGGGATTCATGATTTTGCGCAAAAAATAATTTGCTGTCGCTTTGCGAACTCGCCTCTAAAGATGCCTTACATCAGCGCAGGCC
>JAQBHK010000370.1:0-2724 GCA_032127815.1 Desulfobacterales bacterium | reverse complement strand
AACCGTGCTCATATCAATCACGAGCGCGTCCGCGCGTAATCCCTCGATCACGCCCTCCCTGCCCAGAACCACCTGCTCGACATCGGGCGAGTCGGGCAGCATGGTGATGACCACATCGCTTTGCTCTGCGACACTCTTTGGCGATGTGCCTGCCCTGGCGCCCGCCGCGACTGCTTGCTCTTGCGCGGACTTGACGACATCAAGAACAGTAAGCGGATAACCCGCGTTCAGAAGATGTTGCGCCATCGGCTTGCCCATAATGCCGAGACCGATGAATCCAATTTGTTCAGTCATAATATCATCCTTTCATGCGTGATTGTTTTTTCATACTTCATCTTTCTGCCTTTTATCCTTCAAAGTACATATCCGTACTCTTTCACCCAGCCAAGTGACTGCTCCGTCGTTCCTTCAGGGATATATTCAAGCCCGATATATCCGGTGTAACCAACCTTGTCCATGAAATCGAACAGGTAGCGGTAGTTGATTTCGCCGGTGCCTGGCTGGTGCCGGCCCGGATTGTCCGCAATTTGCACGTGCGCGATGCGCTCCAGATTTTTCCGGAACGTATTCGCCAGTTCTCCTTCTGTCCGTTGCGCGTGATACACGTCGTACTGAATCTTAAGATTAAGCGACGCGACCGAATCCTGCACTGCAAAAGCCTCTGCTGGACTTGCGATCAGGAAATTCGGTACGTCAAAAGGATTGAGCATTTCGATTACCAGCAGAATGTCATGCTTGCCCAGTTCATCCGCGGCATAGCGCAGATTCTCGATCATCACGCGCGTTTGCTCTGCGAGCGGAATTTTTTCGTCGCGCTTACCGACCAGACAGTTGAGTTGCCTTACTTGCAACACCTTTGCAACCTCTATCGCACGCGCGACGCCCTGGCGAAACTCGTCGATGCGGTCTGGAAAGACAGCAATACCGCGATCCCCTGCACCCCAGTTGCCTGCTGGCAGATTGAACAACACTTGAGTCAAATCATTTTTCTCAAGTGCATTCGCGAGTGCGCCGATGTCGTGATCGTATGGAAAAAGATACTCGATAAAATGAAAGCCCGATGCTTTGGCACTCGCAAAGCGCTCCAGAAACGGACTGTCGGTGTAAAGCATTGTCAGGTTTGCTGCGAATTTTGGCATTATTAATACCCCTTCTATTTTTAATTTTTCCATAATATCCGCGCCGGAGCGGCAGTTTTATCACTTCTGCAGCTTCATCTTCAAAACCTCCCTAACCAGAAGAAATTTAAGGATTATAAGCGGTGGTCGGGATTGTTTGAACAGCAAAAAGAGTTTTTTAAGTGATAAGCTGCTCTTGTTCAAGCTGCTGCCTCTTTCTTGGGCAGTGTTGCCCAGTAAACTACATCTGGTGTTCTCTTGTCAAGGCTTTGATGCCGCCGCCGATAGTTATACAATTCAAAATAGTTCTCAATCCCTCGCCTGGCCTCGGCAATAGAACAATAAGCCTTTAAATAAACCTCCTCGTATTTTACGCTCCACCATAAACGCTCAATAAAAACATTGTCCATCCATCGCCCTCTGCCGTCCATACTGATTCGGATATTGTTTGTATTAAGAATTTCTGTAAATGCTTCCGAGGTAAATTGACTGCCCTGATCGGTGTTGAAAATATCAGGCTTTCCAAAACGTATTATTGCCTCTTCAAGCGCCTCTGTGCAAAATGAAGTATCCAGCGTGTTCGATAGACGCCACGATAACACCCTGCGGCTCGCCCAGTCCATAATCGCCACCAAATAGCAAAATCCCTTTGCCATCGGTATATATGTTATGTCGGCTGCCCACGCCTGGTTAGCTCTGGCAATCTCCATTTCCCGCAATAGATACGGATAAATCTTATGCTCCGGATGAGGCTTTGAAAGCCTCGGCTTCCTATATAACGCCTCTATTCCCATCTTCCGCATGAGGGTGACTACATGTCCTCGCCCTATTTCATGACCGTTGTCCTTCAATTCATCGAGTATCCTACGGCTGCCGTAAAAGGGATATCTCAAGTGTATCTCATCGATCAGACGCATCAACTCCATATCTCTGGAACTGATCGATTTTGGCTCATAATACATACTTGTTCTCGAAATCCCAACCATCCGACATTGCTGTACAATAGATAATTTGCTCTCCCGATCAATCATCTCTTTGCGCTCGTATCGGCTATGCGACCGAGCGCAACTGACAAAAAATCGTTCTCCATGGCAAGCTGCCCTATCTTGGCGTGCAACTCTTTAACGCTCGGTAATCCTTCTGTCTTCTTTTCTCCGGCAAATACATCTTGTGCCCTCTCTAAAAGCTGTTTCTTCCATGCTGATATCTGATTGGGATGCACTTGAAAACGCTCTGCCAGCTCAACTATTGTCTTCTCATCCTTGATAGCCTCTATCGCTACTTTTGCTTTAAACGCTGCTCCATGATTCCTTCTCAATTTCTTCATATTCCCGCTGCTCCTTTCTGTTACTTTATTTCAGTTTAGAGCAACTTTACCACTTAAACAACTGTACAATTTTTCCAGACCAGCGCTCTGATATGGAAGTCGTCGGGGAAGCAACAAATGCCAGGGAATGTTTTTCGCTTGTTCGAAATACGGACTGTGATCTGGTTGTCCTGGATATCAATCTGCCGGACAGGAGCGGTATCGAAGTGCTGAGTCAATTGAAATACGAGAAACCGAACCTTCTGATCCTCATTATGAGCGTTCTCCCTGAAGACCAGT
>JAQBHK010000369.1:0-2772 GCA_032127815.1 Desulfobacterales bacterium | reverse complement strand
CAGGTATTCTCATCTGTATGACTTTTCACCGGTCGGGTATTTTACAGTGAGTGAAAAGGGGATCATCGAGGAGGCAAACCTTACCAGTGCGAGCATGATGGGGATAGAGCGGAGTGCCTTGATCGGAAAGCCTTTCACTCGCTTTGTTCTGAGACAAGACCATGGCATTTTCTATAAGCATCGGCAGTATCTTCTGGAAACAGAGACGCCCCAGTCCTGCGAGCTGCGGTTTGTTAAAAAAGACGGTCATGAGTTTTATGTCCGTATGGAATCCATCGTTATAAAAAACAGGTGGGAAGAGTTAAGGCAGATCAGGACGGCGGTCAGCGATATCACCGAACACAAAATGGCAGAGGCACTGCGGGAGAGTGAGGAGCGATATCGTGCCTTTTTCGAGAAAGGGCCGGATGGTGTTGTGATCCTGGACCCAGAAACCGCTCAGCCCATCGAGTTTAATGATCAGGCCTGTCGGCAATTAGGCTATTCGCGAGAGGAGTTTGCACTATTGCGGGTGCCTGATATTGAAGTTAAGGAAACAGCCGACGAAACCCGGAGGCACATTCGGAAGATAATGGACGAAGGGTTCGACGATTTTGAAACCTTCCAGCGCACCAAGCAGGGCGAAATCAGGCATGTTCACGTAACGGCACAGATAATTGAGGCTGTGGGACACCCTTTTTACCACTGCATTTGGCGCGACATTACCGAACGCAAGCGAGCGGAGATCGAGATCCGGGAATCCGAGGAAAAGTACCGTAATTTTACCGAGCAGTCGTTTGTCGGCTTCTATATCATTCAGGATGGCCTCTTCAAATATGTAAACCCGAAATTCGCCGATATTTTCGGCTATACTGCCGATGAATGCTTAGACAACATGCATTTTCGCCAACTCGTGCACCCGGAGGATTTGGCTACGGTCGAAGAACAGATGCGCAGACGGTTAGAGCAAGAAGTTAAAACCGTTCAATACGCTTTCAGGGGAATCAAAAAAACCGGTGAAATAATTCATGTTACGATCTACGGGTCTTCCCTTCTATATAAAGGAAAACCCGCTGCGATGGGAACCATGTTGGACATCACCAAAGAGCTGGAGCTTGAAAAGCGTGTGTCGCAGTCCCAGCGAATGGAATCCATCGGCACTTTAGCCGGCGGCATTGCCCATGACTTTAACAATATGTTATATCCAATCATCGGCCTGTCTGAACTTCTCATGGATGATCTTTCCCCCGGCAGCCTTGAGCATGAAAACGCTCAGGAAATCTTAAAAGCCGGAAAAAGGTGCGCTGATCTCGTTAAGCAGATCCTCGCCTTCAGCCGCCAATCCGAACACAAAATGGTGCCGGTTCGGATTCAGAAGATATTAAAAGAGGTCCTCAAGTTGGGGAGATCGATAATTTCTTCAGATATCAAAATCGTCAAGGAGATTCAAAAGGACTGCAGTTTGGTAATGGCAGACCCCACCCAGGTTCACCAGATCGCCATGAACCTTATCACCAACGCTTACCATGCCGTGGAACAAACTGGGGGGACAATATACGTTAAGCTTAAGGAGGCTGAACTGGGGAGTGATGATTTGGCAGGCAATCCCCTCGAACCGGGTCAATATGCAATATTATCCGTTTCCGACACAGGCTGCGGCATAGACCCAAGCATCTTGGGTAAGATCTTCGATCCGTATTTCACGACCAAGGAGCAGGGCAAGGGGACCGGTCTCGGACTTGCCGTGGTTCACGGCATCGTCAAGGAACATCGTGGTGACATAAAGGTTTACAGCGAGGTGGGAAAGGGGACGACATTTAATGTATACCTGCCTTTAATGGAGAAAGTCTCTGAAACTGTATCGGTTGGGATGGCGGAAGCCATCTATGAAACCGGCACCGAAAGGATTTTGCTGGTTGACGATGAAGAACCGATTGTACGGCTTGAAGGACAAATGCTGAAACGTCTTGGTTACCATGTAACCTCCCGTATCAGCAGCGTGGAGGCGTTAGCCGCCTTCAAGGCAAACCCGGATGCTTTTGATCTGGTTGTCACGGACATGGCCATGCCGAATATAACGGGGGATCGGCTTGCCAAAGAATTGATTTCAATCAAACCGGGTATACCGGTTATTATTTGTACGGGATTCAGTGAGCGGATGAACCATGACAGGGCCGCTGCTATAGGGATAAAAGGTTTTCTGATGAAACCGGTTATTAGATCTGAAATGGCTCAGATGGTCCGAAAAGTGCTGGATGATACAAAGGGTACGGCTCAAGGATAATTATCGAATGGTTGAGGATCTGACCGCCCTGAAAACTTTACAATATACTGGATGTAAGATTGACCGGCACTGCTTTATTGGATGAAAGCGGTCGATCCATTGAAATTGCGATCACGGAACGGGATCTTGCGTGGTTAAAAGAGAAATAAGTGAGGATCTGATGGCGACGATGAAAAATACACATGATTCTGAACTCAGGCAGCGCGCCGATGAAAAACTGAAGGAAACCACCAGCGGCAACGAAGATCCCTCCGGAGCATCGCCCGAAAAGATGGCAAGTCTTATCCACGAGCTTCAGGTTCATCAGATTGAGCTAAACATGCAGAATGATGAACTCCGCCGCATCCAGGATGAACTTGAAAATTCGCGGGACAGGTATTCTCATCTGTATGACTTTGCGCCGATCGGGTATTTTACAGTAAGTGAAAAAGGGATCATCGAGGAGGTCAATCTGACCGGTGCCGACATGATGGGGATATGGCGGAGTGCCTTGATCGGAAAGCCTTTCA
>JAQBHK010000368.1:0-36753 GCA_032127815.1 Desulfobacterales bacterium | reverse complement strand
GATATCTTCCCCTGAACACACCACGTATTCCACATTTCCGTCGTCGTCCAGTTTCGGAAATATATTCATCGACAACAGCCGCTTCTCCCCGCATCCATTTACCACCCATTCTTCAACGTGAACTTTGCTTTTTTCATTAAACACTTTGCGGTTGTGCGCGACAAACACATCGGCTTCCGCCTTGCCGAGGGTATCGTAAATGTTTTTTTGCTCAACGTCTTTTTTATCTAAATCCAAGAACTCAGCATGGGCTCTGTTAACAGCGCCATATGTTTTTTCATCGGTTAAATACCAGATTTGAGTTTGGATATTATCAAGAAGCAAATTTTGTTCTTCAACCTTCTCTTTCAAAGATCCTTCAGCTGCTTTGCGATTAGAAATATCCATAATCATAGCAAGTTTTGAGGTAGAACCATCTGAATGATATATGGGCGTACTGACCACATAATACCAGTTGTCTCTGGGGGTTAACACTTCACAGCGGACGGTTTCTCCTTTAAATATTCGTGGATTCAGACACCAGGGGCAGACGGAATCACGATGATGTAAGGCCTTATAACAGACTTGTCCGGTGGCGTCGTAACCAAGGCGATTGATATATTGTTCATTCATAAACTCAATCCGGTCATCCTGAGAACTTAAATATATCAGCCCGTCAAATGCTTCTACAATCGCTTCAAGCTGCAGGCCTTTGTTATGCAGCACCTCTTTAAAGTACTTGCGCTGAACAGCCTTTTTCTCCGCTTTGTTTGAATGCTGCTCCAATACTACGCAAACTGGTTTTTCCGTCATACTATTTGCCTCGAATTCTTGGCGGTTACTCTTAATTTAATCGGTGGTAAACCCTTGTAATATTGTGATTGTAATCCGTCTTTGTCAAGGCATTTTTAACGTCAGGCTTGGAGCTAAATCCCTCACCCGACGTAGAGGCGGCTTTACATCTTAGCTTTTTTTTTATAGATTAATCAGAGAGGCAATACCTTGATGGTTTCGTAAAAAGTAAATATTTCCTTTTTATGAACGTTTTAAGTATTAAGTATTTGCAACTAATCGTAAAACAATAACCTACAACGTGATGAATTCGACTTTTTACGAATTCATCAATGTTTGTTAAAATATAAAAATTGCGGTGAGCATATGGACAGATTCCGACTTATCACTATTGTAATATTAGGGTTGTGCTTAATGGGTCATACAAGCTGGGCCGCCAAAGGCTATGTTACTGATTCGTTTAGAATCAGTCTGCGTAGAGGCCCAAGCACTGAAAATAAAATCTTAAAATTTGTCCCATCCGGGCATCCCGTAGAGATTTTAGAGACCAAGGAAGGTTGGAGTCTTGTTCGCTCCCTGGCTGATGATCAGGAACACCTTAAGGGATGGGTTTTGAGTCGGTATCTGATCATACGACTACCATGGGAAGATCAAGCCAAATCCTTATTGCAGGAAAATGCTGTGCTTAAAGAGCAATTGGCTCGCCTTGAAAGTGAGCGGGATACGGCTCTGAAACAGAACGCAGATAAATATGTTAAGCTTAAAACGCTCAATGAATCTTCCCAAAAAACCATCCAAATGTTAACAAAAGAGAATGAAAGCTTGAGGTTTTTGCAAAAAAACAGATTGTTTCTATCAGGAGCATTAGTGTTATTGTGCGGTTTGATCAGCGGCATGATAGTTGCGCGACAACAAAAGAAGCAACGATTATAATTATAATTGAGACCTTTGCAAAATGTTCAATTTTGCAAAGGTCTCCGTTTTCAAGGCATCAGGGCTGAATCTGTTTTGCAGCCAAAAATAAATTCTTCATGAAAAATTCGGATTAGTGCTTAAAACTCCTTTGTCCCGTATACACCATGGTGGCGCCGACTTCGTTGCAGGCCTCGATGGACTGGTAGTCATTTCCCGACCCGCCCGGCTGAATCACGGAAGTAATACCTTCACTAAGCCCTACATCTATGCCGTCCCTGAAAGGGAAGAATGCATCGCTGACCATGGCGGCGCCGATCAGGCCGCCTTTTTCAGCAGTTACCTTTTCGTCAATCTCTCTCCTTTTATCGTCATCTTTCAAATCATTGTAAGGGATGCCGTGGGCTTCAAAGCAATAACGGTCTGCAAGTTTCCGGTAGGCTTTATCTCTGGCGATTTCAGCCACCCCTACCCGGTCCTGCTCACCGGTTCCAATGCCCACAGTCACCTCGTCTTTTACATAAATGACTGAATTCGAAGTAATCCCTGATTCCACCAGCCAGCCAAAGAGCAAGTTGTCATATTCCTTATCCGTAGGTTCTCGGTCCACCCGGTATGTTTTGCCCTTGTATTCGGTTTCGGCAACCCTGAGGTCCGCCGGGGTCAGGGTGGTCGGCACAAAAGACCACTGCACGATATGTCCGCCGTCAATCAAACTCTTGAATTCCACGCAGCGCTGACCGACAAAACTCTGCAGCCGATCGATATTACCGATACGGATGACCCTTAGATTTTTTTTCTGTTCGAAAACTGCCATAACCCCTTCCTCAAAATCAGGGGCGACCACGACCTCGGCATACTGATTGGTAATGGCTTCGGCCGTGGCCTTGTCCACCGCCCGGTTAAGAGAGATGCATCCTCCGAAAGCAGCCACGCGGTCTGCTATATTGGCCTTGATATAGGCCTCTTCCAGAGTCTCTGCCCGGGCAACTCCGCAGGGGTTGTTGTGTTTGACAATCACCACTGTGGGTTTGTCCACAAAGTATCTTAAGATATTCAAGGAGTTGTCCGCATCGGTCAAATTGGTTTTACCGGGATGCTTGCCGGACTGCAGCAGTTCGATATCTGACGCCAGATACTGCCCCGGCTGAATCGTTTGGCTCTCCCCCAGCACCAGATTACCATTGGCCAACCTGTACAGAGCCGCTTCCTGGCCGGGATTTTCACCGTATCTTAATCCTTTTTGAACCTCATCGATGACCCAGGAAACCTTTTCATAAAAAAGGGTCTGTCTTTTGTCCTGGTCCACAAAACTAATCTCCATATTGGGCGGAAAGTGGTCATCCATGATTGTTCGATACATTTTCTTTAGATCTTCAGCCATTAGTACCTCCTTTAGTTTGTCACCCGGACGAGCGGGAAAAATATTATATTCATCACGAAAGCACGAAGAAACAAAAATAAAAATACCATTTCGTGTTTATCCCCGTCGGGATGCTTCGCGCGTGATTATCTTTAAATATTCGAGTTAACCGGGATAACAGGCCTTAACATCGTCAAAAGATTTGGAACCCAAAAAGCCGGCAATGGTACTGTCGTAATCGGCTGTGTAGGCAAAGGCCTTTTGCGCCAGACGGTAACGAAGTTTTAGGGATATCGATCCGTTATTAGCTTTCATCTCGGCAATAATGCTGTCATAATCGGAAGGGTCGACCACCGATGCAACCCTTAAATAATTCTTGGCGGAAGCCCTTATCATACACGGCCCGCCGATATCGATATTGCCCCGCGCCTCTTCCACCGTTACCCCTTCTTTTGAGATCGTCTCCTTAAAGGGGTACAGATTGCCGATCACTATATCAATCGGCACCGCACCGGTTCGTTTTAAATCCTCCTGGTGGAGGTCATTGTAAGTTTCGGTCAGCAGACCCAGATAAACTTTAAAGTCCAATGTCTTGACCAGGCCGCCCTGGGTTTCCGGCTGGCCGGTGTAATCCGAAATCTGTGTCAGGCAGGTTGCCGCCGCCTCGCCCAGAATTTCCTTAATCCTGCCGAAAGTTCCGCCGGTAGAATATAATTTTATCTCGGGATTTATCCTGAGCAATTCGGGAATAAACTCATCCAAACCGCCTTTGTCAAAAACGCTGGCCATTACATTTCTGACCTTTACTAGATCATCGATTTTTTCAACAACGTTCATGCTCATAACACCTACCTCTCACCTTCATATTCTTTGATAAAGCGTTTAAAGAATTGCTCCATGACATCATGGCGCTCGTCAGCCAGTTCCCGACCGGTCTTTGTTAAAATTCTATCCCGGATTTTGCTCAGCTTGACCCTGTATTCTCGATAACCGGTATCATCTTTTGAATACGGCGCAGCTTCCTCGACATTTATTTTGGGGCTGTGCAGCCGCGCGCCCACTTCCCCGGCAAAGAGAAATGCCCTGGCGACCCCCACCGCACCGATGGCATCAAGTTTGTCCGCATCAAACAGAACTTTAGCCTCGATTGTTTGGGGCGCATCGTTGCCCCGGAAACGATGGGATCTGACACAGTGGACAATATTTTCTTTCTGTTCTTCCTGTAGCGGCAGCGCTGACACGATAGGAATTGCTATTTCCACTCCTTTTTGGGCGTGGCAGACAGCACCGTCGGAAGCATCCTGAAAGCCACGGCCGATATCGTGCAGATAGGCCGCAGCCAGCAGCACATCCATGTCAGCACCTTCTTTAGAACCGATGCGCCGGCACAACCTGAATACTCTAAGGGTATGCTCCCAATCGTGGCTCCCACGGGCTTGGTCAAAATATTGCTTTACAATCCTGCCCACGTTTTCCAGCAACGTTTCGGAGGCGAGCTCAGAACCATTCCCATCGGTCAATCCAGCATCGGGCATGTTTGCCGCTGCAGCTTCACGCATCTTCATCGGGCCTGTTTTCCCGTCATATGCTCAATGTCAACCTTGATAATAACCGTATGTTTTAATTTGGCTTCCAGATAGGCAGATGATTCACCGGAGTATTGCTGCATGATAATATCGAGTGCCTGGCGCTTGGACTCAGAATCTTCGAGAAATGAAGCTTGGCCGAATCCAACAACACTCTTATATTGCATACCCCACTCACAAGCTTTATCAGCCTTTATGACTTCAGAGTCAATATCAAATTCAAAACAGACCCTGTTATTCTTTTTGATGATGTCTATTTTTTTCCCCTGCACGGCGGAATGAAAATAGAGTGAATTATCCTTGTATCCAAAACAGAGCGGAACGATGTAGGGTCGATTTTCATCTGCCAGCGCCAGCCGGCAGACCCGGCTGCGTCTGATGATCCCCTCGATTGTTGCTTTGCCGGTAATCTCTCTGTCAGCCCTTCTCATTTTTTTCATTGAGTTTCTCTACTATTTAATTTGAACATATATAAATTTCCTTTTTACAACGCCATCATCATTCAACAGAACAGACCGACTCGAAGCGCTCATATTCCGAGGCCGTTTGCAGCCCTCTTGCCTTGAGCATCAGAATTATCTTTTCGTCATTAAACCTAAGACAGGGATTAATTTTAAATTCGTCTTGCAGTGTTGAACGCACGTGCGCCGGGTCATACGTTTTTAGAAAATAGTCTATATCGCGGTTGTCAGGTTCCAGGGCCTTGGCAAAAGCCAACGATTCCTGCACATAATCGTGCCCGGCGTATATTACGGTCTTTGCGGGAAACGCCATTAACATTTTGATCGAATGAAAAAAACCTTGCAGGTCTCCGGAAAAACAGTTTCCGATGGTACCGTTAAAGAGTGTGTCACCGGTGATAAGCGTGTTGCCAAGGCCGAAGGTAACTGAATCTTTGGTGTGCCCCGGGGTCTGATAGACATCAATTTTCACATCTTCAAGCTCGATGATCCGATCGCTGCGCAGGGCTGCACCGGCCAGATATTCAGCGCCGGAAGCGGCCAGAAGGGCCTTGTTTCCTGTAGTGTGGTCCGCGTGAGCATGGGTGTTGGTTACCCATTTTAAGCTAAGCCCTTTGTCGGCGATAAAATCAAGGATGGCATCCGTCGCCCCGCCGTCAATGGCCCCGGCCAGCTGCTTGCCGTATACCAAATAACCTAAGTTGTCCGTTGAATATCTAAATTGCTTGATGTTCATAGGCCTCACCTTCAAGTATTGGTTCCTCTGGAGAATCTGAGGGCAAATATTTCAATTTATGTCTTATTTAGACAGGATCTACAGGAATTTCAGGATTTTTTTTGCCTTTCCAGAAGCAAGGCAAAATCCTATATCCCCCTTCAAGGGAGTTCATTTATCTATAAAAATACAACAAAGGAGCGACATGAACGTTCGGCTACAATACAATCGGTCTCTTTGGCTTTCATTTCCCGCTGAAAGCGGGATGGCTTTTTCTCGGTTTCGTCTGGAAACCGAGAAAGTAATAGATCCAATCAATCCTGTTAATCCTGTCCAATATAAAAATTACAATTAAGCTCCCTGCGAATTCATCAATCTTTCATGGGCATACTACCCTTATCGAGGCAAAAATTCAAGCTGCTTTGATTCACTTAAAACCTAAACCGTGATGAATTCGGCATTTTGTAAATGCATCAATATTGATGACCCCTGTGATTATAAGTACTTGCGATATTTTTTTTTTTGATTTAGAAATATGGTCAACATTTTATCCATCAATACATTGAAACCATGTCTAATATATTTCTTGTAATTTATATTTTTTTATTCGGTATGTGCATCGGAAGTTTTATGAACGTTTGCATTTACCGGCTTCCACTTGAAAAATCTATTGCCGACCCCCCGCGTTCAGCATGTCCCAGCTGTGATAACACGATAAAGTATTACGATAATATTCCTGTCTTAAGTTATCTGTGGCTGAAAGGCAGGTGCCGCCACTGCAGTGAACCGATATCCTGGCGCTATCCTTTGGTTGAAACGCTGGCCGGTCTCGCTGCCGCCAGCGCCTTTTTTGCCTTTGGTTTAACCCTTGAAGGCCTTATATATTTTGTATTCATCGCCGTACTTTTAGTCATAACCTTTATCGATATAGACCACAAGATCATACCGAATGTGATTTCAATCCCCGGAATTCCAATCGGCCTCATCGCTTCTTTAGCTCTGCCGGGAGTTACGTTTAAAGAGTCTGCCCTGGGCTTGCTGGCCGGAGGCGGAAGCCTTTTCATTGTAGCCTGGGTTTATCATCTTTTGACTCGCAAGGAAGGTATGGGGGGCGGCGATATAAAGCTTTTGGCAATGATCGGAACCATTGTCGGCTGGAAAGGCGTGCTGTTCACAATTTTCGTTTCATCTGCCGTGGGAACCGTGGTTGGCCTGACGGTCATGCTGGCCAAAGGTAAAAATATGAAATTTGCCGTCCCCTTCGGCCCGTTTCTGGCCATCGGCGCCGTTACCTATATTTTCTTCGGCCAGAGCCTTATTTACTGGTACTTTCAACTCCTGAGATAGTTACCGTCCACAAATGGATTTTTCCATGGAAATGCCGATTATAGTATTTTAGCAAAAATATTTTATAGCGGTTAATCGAGGGGCTCTTTATCTCCGGACGGCTCAGGTGCAGCGTGTTTCTCTTTTTCCGGCTGAGGTCCCATCCCGTCCATCACATCCATCACGTCGGCCAAGCGCTCGCCGAGAATGCAGCTGATATTAAAGTTGAGATTGGCGACGATGTGGGGAAAAAACTTAAGGTCTTTTTTGAGTTTTTTATAATCGAACCGCAGGACCTCCACCCGGGTCAAGGCCCGAACGTCGGCGGTTCGGTGGGCCTCTCTTATGTATCCGATCTCGCCGAAAACCTCTCCCGCTTTCAGGACCGCAACGCTTTTGGATTTGTTCTCGCTGCGACGCACGACATCGACTTGACCGGACAAGATCAGGTACATTTTCCGTCCCACCGTTCCCTGCTCCACCAGCAGTTCCCCTTCCGCAAACTCTTGCGATTCCGATATCAGGATGGCCTTGCGCATCTGGTAGTTGGACATGCCCACAAAGAGCGGGCTTTTTTCAAGGACCTCTTTATGCATGGACAAGGCCAGGATCTGGTGGAGACCAACCAAACGGATTCTCAACATGATGATCGGGGTGATTAAAAGGTTGGCGAAGATTGAAAAAAGCATGGTGGCGGCGGACAAGGCGCCGAACTGTGCAATTACGGTAAAATTGGACGTGATGAGGACGCCGAACCCCAATGCCAGGGCCAGACTGGTGGCGACCATGGGCGTGGCCTCTTCCTGAACCGTGATGTTCACCGCTTCTTCGTAATCGGAGGTTCGCCGGCATAGTTCGATGTAGCGGGAAAAAAGGTGGATGGTCCCGTCAATGGCGATGCCGATGGCGATGACCGCCACCATGGCGGTGCCCGGATTCAAAGGAATCTCCAAAAGCCCCATAACGCCGAACATCAGAATGATGGGGATCAGGCTGGGAATGAGGGAGATGATCCCGCCTTTGAAGGAGGTAAACATGGCCGACATTATTAAAAAGATCACGAAAAGCAGAATGGCCAGGGATTTAACCTGGGCCACCATAAGGCTTTCGGCGGCAGCGTTGATCATCAGGTTTTCACCGACCACGTGAGCATTCATTTGGCCCCCGGCGATGTTTGATACCACTTCTTTGAGCTCGCCTATGTAACGGTTCAGGGTATTGGAATCGCTGACGTTGTGTCGAACCACAATGTTGGCACGCCGAAAATCATGGCTGACGTAACTTTCAAGATCCCGGCGATGAAAAAAGAGCAGGTACTGGGCGACGAGCTTACGCCGTTTCGGCACCGTAAAGTACTCGGGGTTACCCCCGTGAAACTCGCGGTTGACAAGGGAGAGGTGGTCGGCCAGAGATATGCTTCGATCAAATATCCCCTGTTGCTTTAGAAACTTCTGGATGGCGACCAGTTTTTCAATGTTTTTGGGCACCTGAAACGCCTTTTCCTGGTCAGACTCTAAGGTAATAAAGAATATCTTCAAGCCGGACAAGTCCTGGTGGATCCGTTGGGTGTCCCGGATAAGCGGCTGGTCCTTTTGAAAATAGGACAAGGGATCGTTGGTGACATACAGTTTGGAGAGTTGGTAAACAAAGAAGGCGCATAAAATGGCCGTCACCACCAGGATCGAGCGTGGAAAACGGCGTTTTGTAAAGCCGAACATCCGGACAAACAATTTTGGCAGACCGGACACCCGATTCCCGCCTTGAAAGAGCCCGGTCCGGAGAGGGCCCATGACGCTTAAAACCATGGGGACAAACAGTATGGTGATCATTCCGTTTGCCAGAATCGCAAAGGTGGCAGCAATGGCAAAGTGTTGAATGAGCCGGATGCTGCTGAAGATGTTGCTCGCAAAGCCCAACGCCGTGGTGAGGATGGTCAAGAGCAACGGCACTCCCAAATGTCTCATCATACAGTGGGTGGCGAAACCACGGTGGTCCTCTTTGGCTTGGGAGACGCCGTGGAAATAGGACGACATCATATGGGTGTCCTCGGTGGAACCGATGACCACGACCAGGGTGGGTAACATGGCACTCAGAATGTTGAGCGGAATGCCGGCCCAACCCATCATTCCAAAAGTCCATGCGATGCTGAGGCCTGAGGTGGCCAGAGGTACCCATGCGGCAAACCCGCTGCGAAGGAAAAAGAGGATCGCCGCTACGAGAACGAAAGCCGACAGCGGACCCAGTTTCATGAGATCATCCAGGAGTATGGATTTGAGCTCCGCGTTGATGCGGGGCGGGCCGACTTGAAACACCTCCTGGAAAACGGATCGCGCCGGTGTGAGAATCCGTTCCAGGGCTTGGTTGACCCGACGGTCGAAGCTGACGTCTTCCCGGTCTTCTCGCACGGAAACCAGTAATGCCGTCACGGTTCCGTCGCGGGATACAAAGTTACCCTCAATGAGAGGATTGTAAAGCGCGTCAGCCCTGGCTTGATCGATGGCGGCCTGGTCGGTGGGGGCTTTCGGCAGAAAAATACGGGAGTCTATTTTTCCTCCGGCCCCCCGGATACTGCGCAAACTGAAAAGGTCGTCCACACGTTCCACGAAATCGAGCCCCTCCAGTTGGTAGTGCAGCTTCTCTAAGGCGGCCAACTTATCCGGCGACCAGAGCGCCTTGTCCCGAACGTAGACGATGGTGCAGTTGTCTGAGCCGAACTCCCGGGCGATCCGATCGTAAATCGGCTTGTCCGGGTCGGTGCTCGAGATCAGACTATTGAAGCCGGTGTCTATGCGGAGCTTGGGCAGGCCAAACCCGGTGATGCATGTCACCATCACCAAGAATAATAGCGTGGCCAAGCGGCGGCTGACTCCCAGCATGATAAATCGGGAAAACATAATCGGCTATCTTAATTTTTATCTAAAAGATTGGCTAAGGGCTATCTTTAAGCTCGGTATCATTTTCCCCCAAAGATTCAAAAGTGTCCTGAAAAAGACGCTTTTCAGTGCTCTGAACGTGTCGGTTCTCTAAAAGCCATTCAGAAGTAAACATTTCCGGGGGTACGTAATCATGGGAAAAAACTCTCTGGTTAATTTTGATCAACGTTTTATGCTGTTCTTTGTTGTTTTCCATAAGGATCATATTGGCGCGCCACATGGTACCACCCACCATTTTCAGATCGTGGCAGGTTCGGCGTTTCAAAAACCGTCCGCGGGGATCATAGTAATCGGTACGAACAATGTAAAAGATGTCCTGTCGAATAAAGTGTCGACGCAAGCCGTAACCCGTATCTCTTTCGATCTCCGGATCCTTTGGAAAGGCTTCAACGACGAAATAGAGGAACTTTCCGATCTTGTCATCCGTCTTTCGGACGTAACGAAAATCCGATAAAACCTCCGCCGTAAGGTCCTCGATAGCAAAATCGGTGCCCAAAAAATGATTGCCTCTGCTTTTCCCCGCAGTGGATTTCAGTTCCTTTCCGAACGCGGGCAGATAGATCTTGCTTTCTATCCGACCGGATGGGTGACGAATCGCCAGCAGTGCGACGCCGCGGATCTCGGCCGGGTGGTCGAAGATCAGAAGATATTTGACCGTTGCATCCGGTTCCACCCTGGAGAAACGACGCGCCTTCCTGACGTCGCGGTTCTCCGCGCTGTCGATTAGGATCATGGTCTGTTTTTCAAAGACGTAAGGGAACAGTTCATGACGTTTGAAAGCCTCATCCATGATGGTCCGTCCTGTCCATGTCTCATCGGCTAAAAGCGATTTGGAAAAGACCGGAAGGGAAAGCAGCCCCAGGATCAGAAGAATCCCGGGCAGCCGGGTGTGCGGCCATCGGTTTGCCGTTAAACCCGCCTGTCGACGCGACATCCTCTTCCAGCTCATGGATCGGATCTCCTGTTGACGTTTTTCACGATCTCTAGGCCGATGATTTGGCTCAATTCGCCTAAAAGAGTACTCATAGCCGACACCGTATGCTCGAAATCCGGGCCCGCGGGCACCGTTGCACTCGCGAGATCGGTCATATGGGTTGCCAGAGGCATTCGATCCTTTCCGCGCGATAAGCGCCACTGGACGGAGAGCCGCACCTGTCCATGGGAGTCTCTTTCGAACTGCATCACCTCCAATTCAACGAGAAAATCAGGGGGAATTAACGGGCGACGGGGGGAGATAGCGATGTTGGGGGTGTCAAGAAACTGGGAAAAGTTTTTTGCGAGGACCCTCATCATATTCTTACTCAGGTTCCCTCCCCACTGATGAAGTTCCGCCAGTTCCAGACGGTTTCCGCTGCTCCGGGTAACGATCTGTGGTCTTTCCAGGTACTGGGGCAAGCGCAGCGAGGCGACCTCCACGGACAGCTCGCCGTTCAGGCCGGCGTCACGGGAAAGACCGGCACCGGGAGTCAGAGAATTAAGGACGTAGAATCGGGTAGCCGGGGTGGTTGCCGTCACACAACCGGTCAAGAAGCCGCCCGCCAGCACAAAAACCAAAACCAACCGGATTCTTAAAAATGAAAGCATCATCATTCCCCTCCTGGAGAATCCTTGCCGAAAATAATAGCGTTGGGATTTCGCTCTAACAAATCCACAAGGGTACGTATGGAACGGGCCGTCTCGGCCAACTCCTCGGTTAACTGTCCAAAATTGTATTGAATGGGGGAATCGGGTTTGAGAACTTCGTCAATCAAACCCAATGTGACCCGGGTTTCTTCCAACGCCTGATGACCGGCCCCAATGGCTTTTTCCAGATTCACCGCAATCGGTTCGACACGCTGATCCAGTTTGCGCAGGATACTTTTGAACGCAAGCAAAGATTCCTTCAGATCGTTGGCGGAGTCCCTAAGTCCCGGATTGGTGATCAGTTGTTGCGCCCCCTGAAGGCTCCCTATGAGTTCCGCGCCGATCTTTTCCATGTCCACTTTTTCCAGCTTGGCGAGGATACTTTTAACCGATGTGGTCATCTGTTCCAGTTCGGCCGGAATGGTGGGCAGCTCCGGAAAGGGTACCTCTTCGTTCGCCAGCCGGATAGGGGTGCCGGGATGCATGTCAAGCTCCACGAACAGCTGCCCGGTGAGGAGGCTGCCGGTCTGTAACCGGGCGCGCAAGCCACGGTAGACCAGATTTTTTAAGGTCTCGTATGGAGATGTGTCCTCATCTTGGCCTCGCGCGATGACCCGTTCGGGTTCGATCTCTATCAGAACCGGAATCCGAAAGGAGGTGTTGCGTTTGTCGAATTCCAGGCGAACGTCTTTCACCGATCCGACCTTGATCCCCTTGAACTCAACAGGAGCGCCTACGTTCAGGCCCCGAACAGAACCGTCAAAGAAAAGAATAAACTTAATCTTCTTGCTGAACGCCTCCTCATGAATGCTCTCAAGACTGTCATAAAGGGTGAACACCAGGCCTTCCACATCCTCCGTTACCCGTTCAAGCGTCTCCGGGGTATCAAAAGCGATCCCCCCATAAAGAAGAGACTGGACCGATTCCGTTCGCACGATAATACCGTCCGCCCCTACGGAAACGTTCATTCCGCTCACATTCCAGAAGCGGGTATTGCTCCGAACAAGCTCATCATAGGGCGCTTTGATAAAGGCATGCAGAAAAATACTCTTGCGGTCGTTTCCAAGCTCCCACCCGAGAATTTCACCGGCCAGAATCCCCTGATAGTAGATAGGTGAACCGTTGCCGATGGAGCCCAGCTTTTTGGCCATGAGCAGGATTTTTTTCCCCGCCACTTCGGCTTTGACCACCGGCGGGACGTCAAGCCCGGCAAAACGATTATGGTATGCCCCCTGACCCGGCTCGATCTCGATATAGGCTCCCGAAAGCAAAGTACCGAGGCCCGATGCACCACGCAGGGTGAGTTGGGGCCTGACCACCCAGAAGCGGGTGTCACGCCGAAGGAATGACGCTGACTCCTTTTCCATACCGGCCTTCACAATGATGTGGGAGAAGTCCTTGCTAAAATGCACCGAGTCCACCACCCCTATCTCAATCTCCTTGTACTTGATCTTGGTCTTTCCGGCCTCGATCCCTTCCGCTGTTTTGAAGGTGATGGTAATTTCCGGTCCCTTTTCCGAGATTGTCTTGAAGATGAGCCAACCACCGATAATGGCGGTAATCAGCGGTATCAGCCACACTATAGACGGTCCGGACTTTTTCTTGATCTTGGGTGCAGGAGCCGTTGCGTCTGCGTCTGGTTCTGTATGGGGATCTTTTATCATGGTCTTTCCTTATGGTCCCAAATGAGTCGGGGATCAAAGCCGCGGGCAGCGAACATCGTGATAACTACCACAGCGCCAAAGAACGATACACCGATGCCGGGTCGGATGGTCGACAGGGCACCGAGGTTAACCAGTCCGGCCAGAATGGCAACAACATAAACATCTACCATAGACCATGCTCCCACGGCTTCGATGACGCGAAAGAGGAGGGCGCGATCCCGGAAACGCCACGAAGACTTTTTCTGAATCGTGATCAAGAGAAAGGAGAGCACAGTCAGTTTCAGGACCGGAACCACGATGCTGGCAAAGAAAATGATCATGGCAAGCCCCCACATGCCGCTTTCAATCAGGTGAACAATGCCGATCAGAATGGTATTCGGATTCCCCCGACCGAATTGAATCACTGTCATGACCGGGTAGACGTTGGCCGGGATATAAAGAATGGCGGCGGCGCAGATGAGGGCCCAGGTCCGCGTAAGACTGTTGGCTTTGCGGCTGTGGAGCGGGCTTTGGCAGCGGGGGCAGACGCCGTGTCCGTGGTCGTTTTGACCTGTTTCGGGAACGAGAAGCGCACACGTGTGGCAGGCGATCAGGCCGCGTTTGGCCGCCGTGTCCCCCGATTGGTTTCCCGTCGGTTCGAGCCTCATGGGCGGCCAGAGCAGAGACGCATCCAGATTGGCGTTGGCCGCGGCCGATACCACCATAAGTCCCACAAATGAATAGAGAGAAATACCCGGGATAACGGTGGCAAGGTCGAGCAGTTTGACGATGGCGATCAGGACGCCGAGCATAAAGACCCCCAGCAGGCTCCATGGTGCCAGGGCCTGAACCAGTCGATAGACCGGGGCCATTTTCCAGGGCCGGTGTCCAAATGTCAGGGGAAAAAGGATATACAGCATCCCCGTGATGGTCAAAAAGGGGAATATGAAGCTCGTCAGAAGCACCAAAACGCCCACCTCGCGCATGCCCAGACGGTAGATTGCCAGAGCGCCGGAGATCAAAACGTTGGTCTCGACACGGCCGCTTAGTTTCAGGGAAACAAAGGGGAAGACGTTGGCCATGATCAGGAGCAGCAACGCGGCCAGGTTCAATGCCAGAACCTTTTCAAGACTGTTGGGGATGTTCTGATACAGGAACGCCCCGCATCGGGTGCAAAGCGCTTTCCCCCCTTTCGGAATCGGCGGCTTGCTGTGCAGAAAATCGCATTCATGACAGGCAATCAATCCGCCTTCGCCGGGGTCAGGCAGGCCGGAATTCTTCGTGCTTTCTTTTGAATTCATCAATGAAATATGTTTGGTTTTAAAAGAAAGTGTTTAACCTGAGTTGAGCGATTTTTGCGAAGATATGTTCCAAGATCTTGATGCAGAAAGGTTTGCACAAACCGCAGGTGCCCCGCAGGAAATGCCCTGGGGTGCATACCCGTGGATATGTCGAGGATTTTTGCAAAGCCTTTATGCGCAAGAGATCGGTGAAGATCGAGTAAAAAATTGCTCAACTTAGGTTTACGATTTAAGAACCGTACTATAAACAGTAACTAATTATAAATCAAATTAAAAACCTGTTCGTCGGCAATCCTTTGCAAGATTCAGGTATCAACTCTTTTGGAGACATTATCCCAGAATGGCTTTCAGGTCCTCGTCAGCCGTAGAAATCGGTTTGATGTCAAAATTTTTCACCAGGGTTTCCAGAACATTGGGCGTTAAAAACGCCGGCAGCGACGGCCCCAGGCGGATACCCTTGATACCGAGATGAAGCAGGGCCAACAGGACGCAAACCGCTTTTTGCTCATACCAGGAAATGATCATTGATAACGGCAATTCATTGACCTTAACATCGAATGCCTTTGCTAAGGCCAAAGCGATCTGAACGGCCGAGTAGGCGTCATTGCACTGTCCGGCATCCAGAAGGCGCGGTATGCCGCCGATATCGCCAAGCTCTTTGTCGAAAAAACGATATTTGCCGCACGCCAGGGTCAAAACAATGCAATCTGCGGGAATCTTTTCTACAAACTCAGTATAGTAATTCCGTCCCGGCTTGGCTCCGTCGCAACCGGCCACCAGAAAGAAATGCCGAATGGCACCGGACTTGACCGCCTCGATCACCTTGTCCGCGACACCGAGCACGGCATTACGGGCAAAGCCGACCGTGACCTCCTGGTCGACGTGGTCTTTTTCAAAGCCGCCAAGTTCAAGGGCTTTATCGATGACCGGCTGAAAATTCAGGTCCGGTATGTGGGGAATGCCCGGCCAGCCGACCATGCCGCTGGTAAATATATTATCTTTATAGTCATTTTTGGGCCTTTGAATGCAATTGGTGGTCATCAGAATAGCGCCTGGAAAAGCCGCGAACTCTTTGATCTGCTTTTGCCAGGCCGTACCGAATTGGCCGTAGAAATGCGAATATTGCTTTAATCCGGGGTAACCGTGGGTTGAGAGCATCTCACCATGGGTGTAGATGTTAATGCCTTTTCCTTCAGTCTGCTTGAGCAGTTCTTCGAGATCTCTCAAATCATGACCGGAGACAAGGATGGCTTTGCCTTTCTTGTAGCCCAGCGGAACCTTTGTCGGCACAGGGTGGCCGTATGTGTTCGTATTGCCGGCATCGAGCAGTTCCATGGCTTTATAGGCTGCTTCACCGCATTTGAGAGCCATCCCCACCCAGTCGTCTATCCCCAGATCATCTCTTTGAATGGCAGCCAGTCCTTCATGGACATATGCATAAACGCTGTCATCCTCCTGCCCTAAAATCAGGGCGTGGTCCGCATAAGCGCTCACGCCCTTAATGCCGTACAGTACGGTGTGCTTCAATGAAAGGATGTCCGGGTTGTCGGCCGGATACGATTTTATTCCGACCTGCTCGCCTTGCTTGACCAAATCGTCCAAGGTGGCTTTGGGTGCCAAGGTTGCAGGTCCGTCAGGCCAAACCCCATTGCCGCCGGCGGCGGTAACACTTGCTTTTAATTTTTCACGCTTGTCCGCGGCCTGGCCGATCAAATCCATAAAACGATCAGGGTCAAAATCCACATTTGTCAAAGTGGCAAAGGCGGCTTTTACGGTGAAGGCATTGACGTCCGGGTCCAAGACGCCCACTTTGCGACCTTCCACAGCAACCTGGGAGAGTCCCATGAGTGCATAAATGAGCAAGTCCTGCAAGGCGGCGACTTCGGGCTGTTTACCACAAACACCCTGTATTGTGCACCCCGTACCTTTGGCGGTTTGTTCACATTGATAACAAAACATAGCATTCCTCCCTTTCTGGATGGACACTATTTAGGTTACAAAGAAGTATTCGATGTATCTTATTATTTACGGTAATTGTTGTCAAATTTTGATTTGTGAACAGGCGCGCTCTGTGGAAAAACCAAACGGACGCAAAATCAAGATAACCAACTGATAGATTTACCAAAATATATCATGTTGGGAACCGCGGCATCTCGATATTCTTACAGGCAACTAAGTAACGATAACCGTATTCAATGACAGGTTCATTTCGCTGATTGGTAACATTGCACTTAATTGACGCAAAACCACGGTCCGGTTTACTATTTGATCTTTGCAGCTCCGCCCACCAGGCATTTACCGCAAGAACATCACCGGGACGCACCGGATTGAACATTTTGACCTCATGCATGCCGACACCGCTTAGAATTGCGATATTGCCCTGTGCGTCTACGACTGCCCGAGTGCAGGCCGAGAGGGTATGAAGTGAAGATGCAATTAGCCCTCCAAAAAGCGATTTGTTCGCTGCATTCTCATCAATATGGAACAGTTGCGGATCAAATTTTTTTGCAAAATCGACAATAGCCTCTCGCGTCATTACGACGGGCTGACAATGAAGATGTTCTCCATCCCTTAGATCGTCGAAATATCTCTTTCCCATTGTTGCGATCTTTCTTAAAGCAAATGCGTAGTTTTCGTGGATATTATCCGCTCTCTGGATATTTGTAAACGTTCAAACCGATTACAGCATCAGTACCCTCGATCTTCTGGTTACCCCGTGTACTGGCGATTGTTACTGTTTTGCCAGATTTAGAGGGTCCGAAGTCCTTTGTCAAATCTATCTCAATAATTAGTTTGTCACCTTTAATTTCCCATTCCACGTTCTGCATTTCTTCACCTTCTTTCGTTTTTTAGTCTATACCAATCTGAATCGTTACTTCTAATATTGGGGACTTGCGGGGATTTGCGGTAGGGAACGACTTGAGCAAGGGGCTTACCTCTTTTCGTTATGACGATGGTTTCTTGGGATTTTGCGACCTCGTTTAATACCTTTAACGCATGTGTCTTAAATTCACTTATGGCCATTGTTTTCATTTGACCATCCCCTTTTTTAAAAAAATAGTCAAGTTAAGAGAAAATGTCAAAAGTTATATGGGGCAGAACGCCGGGCATCACAGGCGCGAGTTTATGGGCGTCCTGTGCATGCGGATGTTGGGCAATTTTAGAACGAAAATAGCCGTTGCAGGATTGCAATAACTTTTAATTGTGTTTCCGGATCAATAGTACCGAGTTTTTTTACGAGTCGTGTTTTATCGATAGTTCGTATCTGGTCTAAGACAATTTGTCCTTTTTTCTTTTTGAATGTGCATGAGACTCGGGTGGGATAATCTTTCCCGGCTGTGGTCATCGGGGCGACTATTACGGTGCGGATGTGTGTGTTCATTTCATCAGGTGAAATAACCAAACACGGCCTGGTTTTTTGGATTTCTGAACCAACTGTAGGGTCGAGATTTGCCAAATATACATCAAATCGATTTGCTACCACTGCCATTCGTCGTCATCCCAAGAATGTGAAATATTTTCAGCCTCATCTATTATTATATCATCACCCCTATTAGCCATAGCCTTAAAAGCATCATCCCATCCGGCCCTTGGATTTGATATAGGTCGTATAATTATCTGATTCTGTTCCACTTCTAACTCAACGTCATCCATGATTCCCGTTTGTTCGAGCAGGGGTTTTGGAATTCGTATGCCTTGGGAATTCCCGATTTTTACTATTCGTGCTCTCATACTTGATCTCCTTGACAAGAAATGTTACTACATTGTAATTACATTTCCTTTGATAGTCAAGAAACAAAAAAAATGATTTAATCATCTGCCATATTGTAACCTCTTGGGTTACGCATGCCAACGGTTTAATTTGCAGCGGCTCGCTTAACAGGCGGCCCAGCAAAGCAAGCCGTCCTAGTTGAAGCGGTTGTTATGTGCTGCCCTTGTTAACAGTTGCATGAAACTACGTATCTGATTCGATTTCATGATATCTTTCAGGTATTCGTGGTTCTGCCAACACGCCCAAATTCGGTACAGGATATCTATAAGAACCGTGACCGTGGACATACTTCAAGCCATCAATTACCTGATCGAACTTGGAATAAGGCACAGCAAAAGACATCTCGTAGTCCTGCGTTCCGGCAAATATCCTTTCTCCTGGACCGGGAATCATATAGGTGCATTCGTCAGTTTGGGGGACTCCAGCTATCCATGAGGAACAGCCACAGCGACCACTACTTATGGACTTAATCCCTGATCCGACTCTATAATTGCCCCCCTGGATCAGCGTAAGTATCTGGGCTGGGCTCCCGTAGGCAACAACTAAATCAGGGACAAATTCACACTTGTTAATCGGAGACAACCAAATTTCTTGAAAGGAATCCATTGGCCATCTCGGATATGAAGTCTCCATTTTCCTCATGCATTCAGATTCATCCTGATAGAATCCAGCGACAGTTCCTTCCAAGAATTTGTCCGGACTTATGTGTCCCATAAAAACGCGGGGCAATGGACAAGCATGGTCGTCCTTTCTAAAAGCCATCGTCCAACCGAACGTCCTTGCGATGGTCATGCCCTGGCAAACGGCTAAACGATTTCCAATATGCTCAAGAGGATATTTGGTCTTCTCCATAGGAGCCTCGCCTTTTTTGGCTAACTTGATCGCCACAGGCATCGTAACAAGGCGGCAGTGTTTTTCGAGAGCTTCTAGAAGCCTTTCTATCTGACCATCCATGAGGCCGCTCCTTTCAACCTACTGTTGGCACATAACGGCGCGGGTGGGGGGGCGAGGAACGAGCGTCCCTACCAACCGCATGTTATTTTCTATTTTTGTAATATTCCTGATATTGTAGAAATGATGTCCATCCGTCATTCTGCAACTCATGAGTGATTATTTTTTCATCTATAACGTCATAAATCCAATATGCGCCAAAATGTGGGTTGAAACAGACTTCAAAATAAATTAGCTTCTCATTAATCCATAAACGATAAAATCAAAAAATTCAATGCTTAGTAGCGCTCAGAAAACTACTTGGGCAAACTACGTATTCGGGGCTTGAGGAGCGGCTCGAGCAGCGAGATGTTAGCCTTCTGTTCCACTTGCCGGTTGGCTGCTGTCTTGCCTTGTAATTATTCGCTGAACGAATTCAATGATACGGCCACTGAAGAAAACTCACGCAGCAGCTGCTTATCAACAGTTACTAAGGGGACTTTCAGATCATTTGCAGTAGCGATAAACTCACAATCATAAGCAGAACATTTGCTTGTTGAGGCAAGCCTCAGAACTTCATATGACGGAACCTCATATTCTCGACCCCTCAATAATTTCAACGCACTATTCATTATGCGCTGAGCTTGCTCCAACTTAATGATATTTTTGCGCATATAAAGAGTTAGTACATTGCAAAATTCGCTACGCCATAAAATCGGTGCGGCCCACTCATTCTCCTTTTGTAGGGCACGTTCGGCTAAAAAAGATTGCTCGCTTGATAGAAAAAGATAGCCGATAACATTTGTATCAACGACAATCATAGCCGACCTTCTGCTTTTGCCTGATTGAATTCCTCATCACTTATCAGATGTTCGGCTGTCAATTGACGGAGCTGACGAGCATTCTCAAGCACCTCGTCGAGGTTTATTCGGTGACTTACAACAGCATTTTCAATGCACATGATAATCTCGCTATTGATGGAACGCCGATTTATTTCTGCGACTGACTTAAGCCGATCGTAAAGTTCATCAGGTATATTCTTTACCGTTACCGTTGCCATACAAACACCTCCTAATGGTTCCATTGTGAAACCATTATGCAACCGCTGGGAGTTGTTGTCAAGCACAAATCGGGTTTATATTCAGCATATTCTTACGCACAAAGAAATGATCCGGAAAATCGCAGTGAAAGCGTTTGCTCGGTGTGTCTTCAGCTTATATTTGTATCTGAAGATGAATGATATCCTTCATTAGGCTAAAATGATTGTCCAGAGAGTAAATTTCGCAATGATTTTGTTTTGCGTTTTGGGCAATTATAAGATCCGGTATACTAACACCATTCAAACCATTTTTTAGGCATTTGTATTGATACTCAATGATTTGCTTCCAATTTATAGACAAACCTAATTTTTTGATATTAAGCAATAAATCGATAATAATTTTTTTGTTTTGAACTTTTAGGAATGGTATTAGTTCTGCCAAAATAAGATCGTTTGTTACAAGGAGATTTTCATCAATTAAGAAATCGAGTTTTTCAGAATTGTTTCCACTTCTGAAATACTCAATCCACACTGAAGTGTCGACTAATACCGGCATTAACGCCCTCTGATAGTGTCTAAATCAATGTCCAAATCAACTTTTCCTTTAAATTCTTTTAACTCTGAAATTTTTGACTTTCTAATTAATTCTTCCAAGGCTGTGATTATGACTCTGGTCTTTGTCTTAATTTGGGTAGCTTTCATAGCCTCATCTAATAAATCTTCAGGTAAATCAAGCGTTGTTCTCATTATCGCCCCCTCTTTATGCATAAAATTGTCACATTATGCATATAATGTCAATTTTTTTTATATGCCGCCGAGGCGCCGGCAAATGATCGATCCTGCTGATCGGAAGCTGAGTGTTTCACGCCAAGGCGCTGGTGGAGGAGCGGCACAGGAAGCCCTGATACGGGATACTGGATACTGGCGCAGTATACAACCAGACCTCGGGAATACTTTGCAGCGGCATCACCGTAATGTTTTCGGTCAGTCGCTAAGAATTTATTTTGACAGGATGTACAGGATTAACTGGATTTTTAATCTTTAGCCGTTTCTCCCGCTTTGCGGGACAAGCAGATGAAACGGCTAAAACATCATCGCCTGCGGCGAATAAGTAATAGCTGGAAGCCACAGTCACTTCTGTAATTCGAGCTTGATGATCTAATCTCAACCGACAGATGGATTAGTCTTTCACAGTTTCTTTCGCCTGTCCCGCATGACGGGAGAAACTGTGAAAATTATAAGTAAATCCTGAAGATCCTGTTGATCCTGTCTAAACAAAAAAGAAAAGCAATATGTTAATTAATCATTCAAACAGCTTCCGATATTTCCCGTAGCCTTCCTTTTCAAGGTCCGCCTTGGGAATGAACCGCAGAGCGGCCGAGTTAATGCAGTAACGCAGGCCCGTAGGCTCAGGCCCGTCGTTGAACAGGTGCCCCAGGTGCGAGTCGCCATACTTGCTGCGCACCTCGGTGCGCGTCATGAAAAAACTCCGGTCAGACTTTTGGACAACATTCTCCGGAACCAGAGGCCGGGTGAAGCTCGGCCAGCCGGTTTTAGAATCGAACTTGTCCGTGGAGCTGAAGAGCGGTTCGCCCGAGACAATGTCCACATAAAGGCCCGCTTGGTGGTTATTCCAGTATTCGTTGTTAAAGGGCGGCTCGGTGCCGTCCTGCCGCGCTACCTTGTACTGCATGGGTGTTAACCTCCGGCGCAGTTCCTCGTCATCGGGCAGGGTGTACATTCCGCCGGCATTTTTCATGCCGGTATCCATCTTTGGTGACATGCCGCCGCCCACTTCCTCTTTCATCGGGTCCGCGGTCATTGCTGTCTTTTGCATCTCATCCTTCATCCCGGACTGCATGTCTTTCCATGCCTTTTCCAAAAACTGTTCCCGGCCGGAGCCGGAGCGGTAATAGTGATAGCGAATCGGTTTTTTTTTGTAGTAATCCTGGTGATACTCCTCTGCCGTGTAAAAGGGACCCAGCGGCAAAATATCGGATACGATGGGCTTGCCGAAGTGGCCCGTGGCTTCCAGGCGTTTCTTGGATTCCTCGGCCAGGCGCTTCTCCTGCTCGTTGGCATAGAAGATGGCACTGCGATATTGAGAGCCCCGGTCCACGAACTGGCCCCCGGCATCCGTGGGATCCACGTGCCTCCAAAACACCTCGAGCAGTTCCTCGTAGGTAATCTTGTCCGGATCGTAAACCACCTTGACGGCCTCAATGTGCCCGCTGCCGCCTGCGGAAACCTGGCGGTAGGTGGGATTGGCCTGGCGACCGCCGGTGTAGCCTGAGATGGCCTCGAACACGCCTTCTATTTTTTCAAAATCAGATTCCGTGCACCAAAAACAGCCGCCGGCAAAGACAGCCGTTTGAGTCTTTTGGGGTTTATCGTTCATCTTTTCCTCCATATTTCCATCCCTGCTGCTGACCTGGTGGTAGCCCAACAGTACCGCTACCAGGACGATGATCGTAATATTTAAGGTTTTCATGAGACACCTCCACTTTTTGTGAACATGATTTAGAATAATACGCATTCGGTCCTAGTAAAGACCGGCGTTCGATTTTTCCCTGTACGGAATATAAGACAGCAGGATGAAGGGCGTATAAAGATACTGTAAAGATTTGGTAAAGATTTAAGGTGACCGTTCACAGGTTTAGGGTTCAGGGTTCAAAGGTTCAAGGTTCGGAGCTATTTAGTAAAGGCACAAAAAAACAACCCTGAACGGTGAACTCTGAACCTGTAAACGCTAACGATTTAAGAAAGGTCCATGGGAAGCTCAAACCAGATGCGGATATTACTTTCGACCAGTTCGGCGCCGACCGTGCCGCCATGGGCCTCGACCAGTTCCTTGACGATGGACAAGCCGATGCCGGCACCGCCGTGCTGCCGGGAACGAGATTTTTCCCCGCGGTAAAAGCGCTCGAAAATGTAAGGCAGGTCCTCGGGGATAAGCTCCCCGCTGTTGTTGACGTAAACGATGCGAACCTGCCGGGAACCGGGTTCAATCAGGATCTTTACCTCCCCGTTGGGGGGCGTGTAGCGGGCGGCGTTGTCGGTCAGGTTCCGCAGGACACGGGCGATGCGGTCCCGGTCGGCCGGCACCGTCAACGGGCCATCCGGAGCGTGAATGCTTATGGTAACGGATTTTTGGGTAAATGTGAGGGCAAAGGTCTCTAAGGCGGCGTTGACCGCCTCCTTCAGGTCCGTGGGATCGCGGTGCAAATTGCCGTGGGACGCATCGGCCCGGGCGAGCTGCAGCACGTCCTCCACAAGCTGAGCCAGCCGCAGAGTCTCATCCTGAAGCAGGGCGAAGATTTTGGACGAAGGGGGCAGCACGTCGTCATTGAGAGCTTCCAGGTATCCTTGGATGTTGGTCAGGGGAGTACGAAGCTCGTGGGCCACGTCGATCATCAGGGTGCGCCGCAGGTTCTCGAGCTTCTCCAGGCTCACAGACATGCGGTTAAAGGCCCGGGCGAGCTGGCCCACCTCATCTTCGGTGTCGGCCGGAACCCGGACGGCAAAGTTGCCGGCGGCAATTTCCCGGGAGATCGCGGTCATGCGGGTCAAGGGAGCCAGAACCCTGCGCATCATCACGAAACTGAGTATTACGGCGAGAATTACAGCCGCAAGGCAGGCCCAGAGCAGGTAGCGGTGTACGGCACTGATAAACATGGCATGCGCCGGCTCAGGCGAGATGTTGTACTTTTCCATGAGCGTGACAAAGTATCCCGCGGCCAGGGTATCGATGGAGAGCCACACAATCACCATAACAAAACCGATCACCGCCAAGTTGACGGCCAGCAGCTTGATGATCAGATACCGTTTCATCGGGGGGGCTCCATGCGCTGGGATTGCCGGTCTGCAAACCGGTACCCGACGCCGCGTACGGTCAGGATATAACGGGGATCGGACGGTTCCGGTTCGATTTTCTGCCTGAGCTTTCCAATGTGAACGTCCACCACGCGGTCGATCACGACAGCTTCGCCCCGCGGATAGAGGTGGTTCAGCATTTCGTCCCGGGTGAAAAGCCTGCCCGGAGCGGACATTAGAGCCTCTAATAGAGCGTACTCATGGGGAGTAAGGGAGACCGGCCGACCCGCAACGCTCAGCCTGCGCTTTTCCAGATCCAGGACCACATCGGCGTGGGAGAGAAGCGTTTTCGCGGCGGCATCCGGACGGGGAACCCGCCTCAAAACAGCCTTGACGCGCGCCACCAGTTCCCGGGGGCTGAAGGGTTTCACTACGTAGTCGTCGGCCCCCAGGGTGAGTCCGGCCACCCGGTCTATCTCTTCGCCCCGGGCCGTGAGCATGATGACCGGCACCTCGGATCTCTTTCGCAGGCGCCGGCAGACCTCCCATCCGTCTATTTTCGGGAGCATCAGGTCCAGGACGACCAGATCCGGCCGGTATTGCTCGGCCAAAGCCAAACCGGCTTCGCCGTCACCGGCCGTCAGAGCCCGGAAACCTTCACGCTCCAAGTAGAGAGCGATAAGATCGGCCGTGTTGCGGTCATCTTCGATAACCAGAACGGTTTTTCCAGACGCTTGAGGCATACGTTTTCCACGCCTTATTTACTAAGATCTATGATTTTTTTAGAGGTATATTCCCCCACATCGGCCAAGGCGTCAACCGTCAAAAACTGTCGGGCGTTGCTGGAATAAAGACAGGTAACCGAAGCCGGAAAATCATCATCGGCCATGTAAAAAATATAGCACAGGGCAATTTTGGGCAAAGGATAAACCACAAATGCAAAATCACCGCCCACCCCGGACGGCGCCGCCCGGCCCTTCAGATTTTCCATTATGTGGCCATGGTTTTTCTCGATATTCTCGACATAAGGTACCATAATTTGCTGGGTGTGGGTGACAAAGGCCGCGGCATAGGGCATGCTGTCGGGGAAATTCTTGAAGGCTTTAAAAGGCTCCGGCACACAAAGTTCGTTTTGGGCGCCCAGGGCGTACAGCGAGAGCAGAATCCCGACCGGTCCGCCCTGCGGCTCTGTATCCAGCAAGATCCCATCCGGCCGGATCTCACATTGTGCGCCGAAAGCGTCAAATTCAAACCGCTCCCCGCTTTGCCGGGCAGGTAATTCCCGGGCCAGATCCGGCGGCAGGTTAAGATATAGTTTTTCGAGATTGCTGCGAACAATTTTGGCGTAATTGTCAGTCATCAATCAAATACCACTCCTAATAAGGGTGGCTTAATAGCAACCCTGAAAGGGTCTTTTATATTTCTCACAGAGTACACAGAGCCGCAGAGATTTTTAATCAGAATCCTTTATTCCGTTAAAAACGTGACTGGCCTCCAAAATCATAGCAAATACTCAACCCCTTCCGGGGCAGGCTTCCAGCAGCAGTTGGATAGAAGATAGATCTGGATTGCCCTCTCAGCAATCCAGATCAAAACTCGGTGTCCTCTGTGTGCTCTGTGAGACAAAAAATTCTGTAATCAACTATACTTATTATACGGCACCGAATTTATGAATTAGAGCATTAAGTGTCGAACTCTAACGGCGTCACCGATATAATCAGCGGCAGTTCAAGAAGCTTTTCAACAACTTTTTCGCTGATCGAAACGTTGGTTTTTAGAAAAATGATGTTCATTTTTCCGGTCTCTTCCTGGCCCACCTGCATCTGGTCGATGTTAATATTATTGTCACCGAGCAGTTTTGCGAAACTTCCAATAGCTCCCGGCTTATCAAGATTGTAGACCAGCGCCAGGTGACCCTGGGGAATCAGCTCGAGGCGAAAATTGTTGATTTTTACCACGCGCGTCTGATTCTTGCCAAAAATGGTTCCGGATACCGTGCTGGTCATTTCAGCGGTAACCACCTTGATGGTAACCAGATTGATATACTCTTCGGAATCATCACTGGTTGTCTCTTTGATCTTTATCCCTCTTTCTTTTGCAAGAATCTGGGCATTGACGAAATTGACATCGTCTTTGACAACCGGCGCCAGCAACCCTCTCAACACCGCTATTGAAACCGGTGACAGATCAAGTCCTTTGAAATCCCCGCCATATTCAATGGAGACTTCCTCGACCGGTCCCTGCACCAACTGGGCCTGGAGGCTGCCCATCTGATCGGCCAAAGTCAATAAGGGTTGTAGTTTTTTGAGAAGGTCGCCGGTTACCGACGGGAAATTGACGGCGTTCAAAATTGTGCCGTACTTGAGATAGTCTATGATCTGGCTGGCGACATCGACCGCCACCTTGGTCTGGGCTTCCTGGGTGGACGCCCCCAGATGGGGTGTGCAAATCAGCCGATCATGCTCAATCAGCTTGCAAATGCCGGGAGGTTCAGTCTCAAAAACGTCCAGAGCGGCACCGGCGACTTTCCCCGATTCCAAGGCATCGTGCAGATCAGACTCATTTACAATCCCGCCGCGGGCGCAGTTTATGATCATAACGCCATCTTTCATCTGCTCGAAAGCGTCCTTGTTGATCAGTCCGTCGGTATCCTTTAACTTGGGAACATGGATGGTGATGTAATCGGCTCGGCGGTATAATTCTTCCAGGGAGACACTCTCATAGCCTTCCTTTTCAATCTGCTCGGGCCTGACAAAAGGATCGTGAACAATCACCCGCATCTTCAGCCCGCGTGCGCGATCGGCTACAATGGAACCGATTTTCCCTAAACCGATAATTCCGAGGATCTTATTGTATACCTCCCTGCCCTGCAGTTTCTTTTTGTCCCAGCGGCCGGCCTTTAAAGACGCGGTTCCCTCGGGGATATTGCGCGACAACGCCATTATCATGCCGATCGCATGTTCGGCGGTTGTAATAATGTTGCCGCCGGGAGTATTCATAACAATAATACCGCGCTTGGTAGCCGCCGGTATGTCCACGTTATCAAGACCGATTCCGGCCCGGCCTATGACCTTAAGGCGTGTTGCCGCTTTCAGCAGATCCTCTGTAACCTTTGTAGCGCTGCGGATAACCAGGGCATCATAGTTGCCGATAATACTTTTAAGTTCTTCGGGAGACAGGCCGGTATTTACATCAACTTCAATGCCCTCCTCCTCTTGAAACATCTGAATGCCGGCTGCACCCAGATTGTCGCTGACCAGTACTTTCATGATATTCCTCCTAAAACTAAAAAATATGATATAATCCTAATTAGTGCCCATCCATAAATACGTTTAAGCACTATGTAGTTTCCAATCTAAAATTAAAATAATAGGGCATTATAGATGTTTTTTGTTGACATTCAACCCAAAAATAAAAATATTTGGGTCATCTCCAAAAGAGTTGGAGTGATCCCAAGGATTCAAGAATTCAAGGGTTCGAGTGGAATACTTTAAAATATCTATGCCTTAAAAGTTTTGCAGAAGTTGTATAGGCTATGTTTGCATCTATCTAAAAGGAGAAAACAAAATGAGCTTTGACTCTAACTTGACCAAAGAAGATGTTTTGAGAATCGTCAAAGAAAAAAGGGTTAGCTTCGTCCAGTTCTGGTTCACAGACGTGCTGGGCATGCTGAAAAGCTTCGCCGTTACCCAGCCCGAACTGGAATTGGGAATGAACGAAGGTATGGGTTTTGACGGGTCTTCCATCGAAGGCTTCGCCCGTATCGAAGAGAGCGATATGGTGGCCTTGCCGGACCCCAAGACCTTTCAGCTGCTGCCGTGGCGCCCGGAGGAAAGACCCGTGGCCCGCATGTTCTGTGATATCGTCAACCCGGATCATACCCCTTATGAAGGTGATCCCCGTTATGTTCTCAAGCGTCTTTTGAATAAAATCGCGGAAAAAGGATACACTTTTTACGTCGGTCCCGAGCTTGAATACTTTTACTTCAAAAGCAAGGACAAACCCGAAGGACTGGATACGGGCGGATATTTTGACAGCCTGCCTCTGGATATGGCGTCTGATTTAAGACGCGCAACCATCTTCGCCTTGCAGTCCATGGGAATACAGGTCGAGTACAGCCATCATGAAGTGGCACCCAGTCAGCATGAAATCGATTTAAGGTATGACGAAGCCCTTAAAATGTCCGATAAAACCATGACCTATAGGATTGTGGTCAAGGAGATCGCCCGCCAACATGGTTATTACGCCACATTTATGCCCAAACCGATCTTTGGTGAGAACGGCAGCGGTATGCATGTGCATCAATCTCTTTTTAAAGGAGATGCAAATCTGTTTTTTGACGGCAGCGACCCCTACCATTTATCCAAAATCGCCAAAGGATATATTGCCGGAATTATGAAGCACGCCCGCGAGATCATCGCCGTGACCAATCAGTGGGTCAACTCTTACAAACGACTGGTGCCGGGTTACGAGGCGCCTGTTTATATCTCCTGGGCGCGTCGGAACCGTTCGGCCATGGTCAGGGTTCCCATGTACAAACCGGGCAAGGAAGTTGCCACCCGCATAGAATTCCGTGCCCCTGATCCGGCTTGCAACCCTTATCTGGCGTTTGCCGTCATGCTGGCAGCCGGTCTCAAAGGCATCGAAAAAGAATATGAACTGCCGGAACCTGTGGAAGAGGACATCTACCAGATGTCCACAAACGATAGAAAGGCAAGGGGCATCGCCACCCTGCCGGACAATCTTTTTGAAGCCCTGATTGAGCTTGAACGCTCAGATTTGGTTAGAGAGGCTCTGGGGGATCATATTTTCAATAAGTTTATGGAAAACAAAAAGATCGAGTGGGACCGCTACCGGACCCATGTCAGCCAGTATGAAATAAAGAAATACATGCCCATCATGTAGACCCTAAATGAGCTTGACCCAGTTGGGGGTTGTACGTAGTACGCCTTCCTGTCGCACTTTGCGGGAGGGCGAAAACCTTTGCGATTGAAGGCATCTTGCATTTTCGACCCAAAGGATAGAGCACAAGATAGAATTTTCCTGCCTTAAACCAGACCTTACTTGCAGAAATTGCTTCTAATTAAATCTGGGAACTGACAACTTTTTTTCTTCATCTGTTTAACAAGAACAGGAAGTTGTTTTTGTGCTGCCCATAGGCAACCTTGACTTTCGCCCAATTGCGGTATAAAGATGCTGCCGATCGGAAGAGAATCCTTATGAACAAAAATGATCTTGGATACTTAAAAAAATGGTTTGCCGATTATGCGGCCGCTTTTTATACCGATGATCATGACTACAACTTTGCGATAAGCGTCAAGGAAAGACATACCCTGCGGGTCTGTGAGAATATTGTCATGATCGGCACAGATCTCGGCATGTCAGGTCATGATCTGGTAATCGCTGAAACCACGGCCCTGTTTCACGACATTGGAAGGTTTAAGCAATACAAAAAGTACGGCACATTTAACGACATGAATTCGGAGAACCATGCAAGACTCGGTCTGCGGGAGATGGCCACACATAAAATCCTGTCAAAATGTTTAAAATTTGAAAAAAAGTTAATCGCCAAGACTGTCAATTATCATAATGCGTTGAAGCTTCCTGCTGATCAGGATGAGAGAACGCTTCATTTTATCCGTCTTATTCGCGACGCGGACAAGATTGATATATGGAAATTCTTTTTAGAGCTCTTCCCTGAAAAAAACAATCGGCTGAATAACGCCCTGGTACTTGAACTGCCGGACACACCGGAATATTCAAAAAAGTTCATTGAGGCGCTTTGCAGTCAGACGATCGCTCCGATGAAATATATGAAAACCTTGAACGATTTTAAGCTTCTTCAAATCGGCTGGGTTTATGATCTCAATTTTATCCCTTCGCTTCAGGTTGTTCAACGCCACAATATCATTGGAAGATTTGAAGCGCTGCTTCCCCGCTCAACGGAAATTGCAAGCGCCGTCGGTCTTGCCAAAGATTATGTCAAAAGGCGTCTGGAAAAATCATAAATCCTGCTGAAAGGACTCTATCTTTTTTTGAAACGCGGCGGCCTTTTCAAAATCGTTCAGCGCCTGGTAACAGTTGGTGATTAAACCTAAGGTTTGCTGTAAATGCTCAAATTTCAGCAAATACGAAAGTGCCTCGTGGTAAGCACCTGTATTCATGAGGCTGACCGCCATACAAATGTTAAGCTGCGCATCATCCGGAAAGTATTTTAGTCCTTTCGACAAAATTTCGACCGAGGTTGCGTAAGCCTGCTTCTTTTGATTGAAGATTCCCAGGCCCAGGTACGCCCGCGCATCAGGATGATATTGCAAAGCTTTTTGGTACAGTCTTACGGCAATTTTATCTTTGTTTTTGATAGCGTCAATCCCGGAATAATCGCCATGATCAAAGGTCATCCCCAGTCTTGAGCAAAAATCGGAATGCAGCGGGTAAAATTCCTTTTGGTCGACAAGCTCAATGGTTTCGATAATCTCCGGAAGAAGCCGGTAGTATTCTGCTCTTAATCTCTTTCCGAAAGACAACACCAGCTCCTGCGACAGTTTTGGGTCAGTTTCAAAATGCTTGATATCCTCGATGCGACTCAACCAGATATCATCCGTCAATTGCTTGTTCTGTTTTAATTTAGCATAAAGAGCTGTTCCCGGAAATATGGCAAGAATGAAAAAATGGATGACCAGCGGTTTGATTTTAAAAATCAAATCAACGGTCTCTTTGATAGTTGCCCGGCTTTCTCCGGGACAGCCGTATATGAAATAGGCGCGAGGCAGAATGCCGTATTTCAAAGTGACGTCAAAGGCCTTTTTGATTGCCGCAGCTTTTATCTTCTTGTTCAGGAGAGTTCGAACTTTTTCGGAACCGCTTTCCACGCCGTAACTGATTTGAATGCAGCCGGCTTTGCGCATCCAGGCAACGATCTCTGCACTCATATAATTGACCCGTGAAATAGCGACCCATGTGATCTTAAGATTTCTTTGAAGAATTTTCTTGCAGATTTCGATCACGCGTTTTTTGTCGATACTGAAAGTATCATCTGAAAAATAAAAAAAAGTGACCCCTTTATTGTAAAGACGCTGGAGTTCGTCAACAAAGTATGCGGTAGAGTGAAATCTGACCTTGGGGCCCCAAAATGCAGGAGAACCGCAAAAATTGCATTTTCCGGGACATCCGCGGGTTAAAGACAGGTGCCGGTATTTAAAGTATTGGGCAGGGACCGGCAGTTGATCGAGATCTTGGACGAAAAGTGCCGGTTCAGTGCAGACAACCTGGCCGTCTTTTTTGAAAGCAATCCCTTTGATATCGTCCAGACGATGCGTATCACCTTTTTCAATACACCTTACCAGGTTTAAAAAAGTGTACTCGCCCTCTCCGATAACGACAAAGTCGATTTCAGGGAAATGGGTTAGAAAATGCTCCCATAATAAGGTGGCGCTGACGCCGCCAAAGACAATTTTGACCTTGGGGTCGATCTTTTTTGCAATGCGCGCAATTTCGATACCGCCCCAACGATTGGCCTGCAAGATGGAAAAGCCGATGACATCGGGCTTCTTTTCAAGCAAGATCTTTGCGATCTCCTCCGGAGTCTCATCGATATTGTGCCAGTTCAATATCTCAACATCGTAATGGTTTTCTTTAAGAACGGCACCTACATAATAGACGCCGATGGGCACAACAACCATATCTTCCGTATTGGTCCGTTCTTCAAGCCAGTATGGATATATCAGTAATATCTTCATTTTGTAACTATTCAGGGTTCAGGGTTGATCGCTTTACGCTCTTCACATTTCCTGTGATATAGGGTTGTATCAAATAGCGGCATATTTTACAAAACCTAAATGGGACGGTTGTTATTGACGTCTAAGATATGATTTTCTATAGTTTAAAACTTGAAGTTCTTACTTACCGGAGCATTTTGAAAATGGCTGTCAATGATTTGGAAAGATATAATCTGTGTGTGATCGGATGCGGGCCGGGCGGCTTTGCAGGAGCAATGCGGGCGCTGGATCTGGGAAAACAGGTCTGTATTGTTGAGGGGGGCGAAATCGGCGGCAGCGGTGTCATGTGGGGTGCTCTGGCTGCCAAAACCATGTGGGAGCTGGCTAAAGACTACGATATCGCCGCCAAAGTAGACCGGGGGTACCGGGCCTCCGGATTGGCGGCCGACTACCAGGCGGTGCGCAATACTGTAATCCAGGCTGTGCAGGAAAAGCAAAATCAGATGCTCTCTCAGATCGAGACCTTTGCTCCTCAATGTTGGAACGGCCCCGGCTCTTTGACCCTGAAACGCGGATGGGGCGCTTTTTTGTCCCGGGACCAGGTCGAAGTAACTGATAATGAAGGCCACAAAAATAAAATTTCCGCCGACTTTTTTCTGATCAGCACCGGCTCAAAACCGAGCGATTTTCCAGGTATCAGGGTAGATCAGAAGCGCATTATTAATTCCGACGGCATTTTAAATTTTGAAAAATTTCCCCAACGACTGATGATCATCGGTGCCGGTATCAGCGGTTGCGAGTATGCCACAATCTTTTCCAATTTCCGGCAAACCAAGGTTTATTTGGTGGATCGCGAAAAGCAGATCATTCCTTTCGAGGATGAAGACATCAGCCGGTTTGTCAGCGACAATCTTAAGCAAAACAATGTGGACATTTTTCATTCCGCCGGACTGAAACGCATTATTAAGCACAAAGAGCACCTTGAGATGGTGCTTGATTTTGCCGACGGCCGTTCCAAAGTGTTCGAGGTGGATGCCGCCCTCATTTCCATCGGTCGAACACCCAACCTTGTCGGCCTCAACCTGGACCGAGTCGGAATCGAGCCTGATGCACGAGGGTATTTGGAAACCGATGCAAACTGCTGCATCAGGGACAACATCTATGCAGCCGGTGACGTCGTTGGTCATCCGGCGCTGGTTAATCTGGCGGAGATGGAAAGCCGGTACGCTGTCAAACACATGTTCGGTCTCGGCCAGCGGCCGATATATTACAGCAATATGTCGACCGTCATGTTTTTTAAGCCTCAAGTTGCCGCGGTGGGATTAAACGAAAAAATGTGCCGGAAAAAGAAGATTCCCTATAAAGTGGCCTACTATTCCAACGCTTTATTGAGCCGCGCCATTGCTATGCGGGCGGTAACCGGATTTGTGAAAATCATCGTCAGCGATGATGAGGATCAGATGATTCTCGGTATGCGCGCGGCCGGCCCCCAGGCATCCAACACCATTATGTCGATTGCCACGCTCATGGATCAGGGCAAGGGTATTAAAGACGCTCTTAAAACAACGCATCCTCACCCTACCATGTCCGAAGGGATTCAGGAATGTCTGCGCCTGCTTCTGGATAAATCGATTTATAAATGCCGGGCCTTCCCCGATCAGATAAAGATTCGCTCGTGGCGGCCCGATGGGTAACGATCAATATTAGGATCGTCATAAAATAGTGCCCATCCATAAATAAATTTGAGCTCTAAGCAGTTTCCAATTCATAAATGAGATATTTTTTTCGATGAGCAAGGCCGCACAAGGGTTTTCACCCGAGGCGTACTTTAGTACGTCGAGGGTGGCCTCTTTACAAGCCGAAGGCGCAACCCCGCGGAGAACGCCGCTCATCGGAAAAATCACCATTTATGGATGGAAACTAACTGGGACGGTATTTTTCGGGCAGTTGCGCGCCGGGACTCCAGGTTTGGGGTATCTTCTGCCCCGGCTCTTCACCCAGTTTCTCTTTTTTTTCCTTCAGTCCGGGACGCGCAAACTGCATATGCCCCTCTTTCAAAGTGCGGCCGTTGATGACGGCCTCGGAACGCAGCCTTCTGCCGACAGTCTTTTCCAATTGCCGGCCCAGCCACAGAACGTGGTCCACATCCCAGCCGTGTTTGATTCCCATTTCGTCGATCTGGACCAGTGTATCTTCAAGCGTGACCAGGCCGACATAACGGGGGTCTTCATAATAGTATTCACCGGTTCCCTTGACAGGGCAGTCGTCCAAAAAATTGGCCGGCTGTCCGCCCAGACCGCCCATAGTCCCTTCATAAATTACGATTCCAGCCTGCAGAGAAGCTAGAATAGATGCAGCCGCCACCCGTTTGGTTTCGTGAAAGTGGGCGATATGCAGGCTTGGCTCCGGAATTTCATCCAGAATCATGGAAAAATAACGGTAGACATCCGGTGCCGAGGCACTGCCGTCGTGGTCGGCATGCTCAATGTCATGAGCCCCGATCTCCAGCCATCGTTTGGTGAATTCCACGGCATCCCTCAAATCCGTGGCACCGCCGATGGGGCTGCCCCAGATCGTGCTGACCGTGCCGCACATCTTTATACCGGCATCCGTACATTTTCTGATACAGCGTTCGGCTTCTTTCCAGTATTCCGGAAGAGTTGTTCCCGCATTGGCGTAATGATGTTCTTCCTCGGTGGAAACCATCATTAAAACACGATCAGGGCCGATCCCCCTTGCTTTCATTTCAATGGCGCGGTCGACGGCGGGCTCGCGGATCGTGATGGCGGTGAAGCAGATGTCATCGTAATTGACACCCTTTCCGGTGCAACGCTGTTTGAAACGATCACTTCTTACATGCGTAAACAGCTCCTCGGCGTCTCTGAACTGCGGCATGAGAAAGGGATTGCCCAGGTTGGTTACTTCAATGTCGCGGCAGCCGGCAAAAATAAGCTCTTCCAGGTAGAATTTTTTTGCGGCGGTAGAGATGAATTTCTCTTCATGCTGAAAGCCGTCCCGTACGGTAATGTCGCCGATCGTTACTTTTTTGGGCATTTTAGGAAATATTTTCCAGTAATCATATTCCGTCATGGCTAACCCTAACCTTCCTTTTTCGTATTTTCGTGCTTTCGTGATAAAATATCTTTCTCTTTTCAAAATCAGAATCTAAAATTTCCGAAGGACGGGTCGCCGATCGGTTTCAGCAGGCTGACTTCAAACCCCATGGCCAGCCAGTTGCGGATTTCGGAAAATTTAAGGACGCGGTCATTCCAAAGACGGGCTCCGCAGTAAAACGGATGGGCTTCGCCGTCGTATTTTTTAATCATCCCTTGACTAAAAGCATCCTTTTCCTCCGCGGTCATGGGATTTTGTTGCGCCGAACGTTTACGTTCCTCGATGGAAAGCAGAACACCTGCCGCACTCTTTCCACTCATGACGGAAGTTCGTGCTCGCATGGTAGCGAAAAGGAAATGGGGCCGGTACGCCCGGCCGCACATTCCGTAATTGGCGGCTCCGTTATCCGGTCCGATTACAATCTGTATCCGGGGCACCTGAGCGCAGGAGACCGCCCTGACCATATCCGCGCCGTATTTGCCGATGCCCAGATGTTCGGACTCTGAGCCCACCATATAACCGGGCGAACTCTGAACAAACAGGAGCGGAATTTTTTCCTGGCTGCAGCGCACGATCCATTCGGCAGCCTTGCGGGCCGCTTCAGCAAATATGATGCCGACGCCGTTTGCCGCTACTGTACCTATGGTCAGACCTTTGATGCGCAGCTTACCGGTAACGATGTTGCTCCCCCTGCCCGGGGCATAATTCTTTTTGTATTCGCTGAAAACACTATCATCTGCAATTGCTGTCAGAAAGGCGCGCACATCGATGCCCTGGTGAACGGATGCCGGCATGTTTTCGTAAAGAGCTTCTGTGGAAACCCGCGGCGGAACTTCGGCATAGCGGTGCAGGTGCAGTTTTTGGGGCGGTTCAAGCATGAGTATCTCTTTTACCCTGGCGATGGCTTCATCCTGATCGGCGCAGAAATGATCGGCTCCGCCGGAAATGCTGGTGTGGACTTCGGCGCCTCCCAAATCTTCGGCGGAAATGACTTCTCCGGTGGCCATTTTTACCAAAGGCGGTCCGCCCAGAAAAGAGTAGGCCAGCTTATCAATCATTACGGCCTCGCAGGCCATAAAGACGATGTAGGCTCCTCCGGCCGTATTGCCGCCGGTGCTTAAGGTTATCTGTTTGAGTCCCATGGCCGACATCCGTGCCATGTTGAAAAACATGGATCCGAAATGTTGATCATCGGGAAAGACTTCGGCTTGCATGGGCAGGAAGGCACCACCGGAATCGGCGATATAGACGCAATTCAACCCGCATTTTTCGGCGATGGCCTGGGCTCTCATGTGCTTTTTCAGGGTAATGGGGAAATAGGTTCCGGCTTTCACCCGGCTGTCGTTGGCAATAATCATGGTCCAGTTGCCGTGAATCTTCCCCAATCCTGTTACCAGACCACCGCAGGGCACGTCCGCGACTTGAGGATAATCCATGCCGAAACCCGCAATCCGGCTGAGTTCATAGAACTCGGTTTCCGGATCGATCAGCTGCAGGATCAGTTCTCTGACCGGGCGTTTGCCCTGCTTACTCAGTCTGTCCACCGCCTGTTGGCCCCCCGGCCAAACGGCCAGTTGGACACGTTCATCGAGTTTCTTCTCCTCGTTTTCCCAGAACAATCGATTTTCAGCCCCTTGATCCGTCATCGTCAACCTCTATAGAGAAATGTAACTTAATTATGGAGTCGGTGAGTTTCCCTGTAAGACCGCTCAATGGATAATCATATTTTAAGA
>JAQBHK010000367.1:0-2580 GCA_032127815.1 Desulfobacterales bacterium | reverse complement strand
GCCCAAAAAACAATTAAAAAGGGAGTCTACGATATTGTTCACAGTCACGATCGAATTTTTGAAATGGATCTCTTTACTTTTCACGGCATTCCTCACAGAACCTGGATAAAAGAGACGAAACGAAACCGTTTAAGCCTTTTTGACCGGGCCATGGTCTGGGTGGAACAGAAGGCGTTTAATAACCTCAACGCCCCCATAATCATGCCGGTCTCGAACCTGGTTAAAGAAGAAGTTTTAAAAGTTTACGATGTTCCTGAGTCCAGAATCCAGACCATTCATCCCGGTGTTTCATTTGAACGCTTTTCCTCTCTTGACCGCCAGGTTTGCCGTCACGAAATTCGTCATCGACATGGCTTGGACCCGGACGATGTTGTTGTTTTGTTTGTAAGCATGAATTTTGAGCTCAAACGGTTGGACCTTGTTATAAACGGCATCGCCGAAGTGGTTGAAAAAGAAGAGCGAAACGCCAGCTTTAAATTGCTGGTCGTCGGCAAAGGTGATTCGAAACGTTTTATGGCCATGGCCGGCGATCTGGGGATCTCCGAACGGGTTGTTTTTGCTGGTGTAACCGATGAGGTGGAGAAATATTATTTGGCCAGTGATATCTTTGCCATGCCATCTGGCTTCGATACTTTCGGGCTGGTCGTTCTTGAAGCTATGGCCGCCGGGTTGCCGGTGATCATTACCCCCAGAGTTGGTGCCAGGGATCTCGTTGATTCTGGTGTAAACGGCTTTATCCTTTCTGAAAACCCATCGGTTGCGGAAATGACAGCGGCATTGACTGCACTGGCAACACACGAAAAACGCATGCAAATGGGGGAAAACGGTCGGCAGATTGCTATCAGGCATAACTGGGATAATACGGCCGACAAAGTGGCTGAATTATATCGCCAGTTGATCGCTGGCAGGAATCATTAGCCCGAATTTTCCATAAAGAATTTATGATGCCATGCAAATGACTTCCGCTTTAAGCAGGGTGAGAAATTTGGATTAAGGGAGTACGTCTGAATTTATATTATCTCCGGCTATCTCCAAAACTGTGAAGCCGCTGTGATGGTTGACAATCACGAAACAATAAGTGAATATTCGGCAAAAACAACTTACTTCGATAGTTTAGGGATTTCCTTTTTCATGCAAGATTCAGGCATAATTTTAATGATGATTAATAAATTGGTGGTCCTTGACACGTTACGGGTTACACATTATAATGCTCCTATATTGAATTGAATGTTGAATGATTACTTACAGAAAACCAACCCACCCGGGAGAAATCCTGCGAGAGGATGTCATTAGACCTCTTGGTCTAACAGTAACCGAAGCTTCAAAACGCTTGGGAGTTACGCGAAAAACCTTGTCAGCGTTAATTAATTGTAAAGCATCGATGAGTCCGGAAATGGCAGTCTGAAGTGAGTAAGGCAACAAGAACATCTCCCGAAAGCTGGCTAAACATGCAGGCAAAGTTAGATATCTGGCTTGCAGAGCAAAAGCCTACTGATGTTGAAGAATTTGGTAAAATTGTCCTAGCATAGTTTAACGTTTCGGAAATTCTAAAGGAACAAATATGCATATACAAAAACGCGTTATGGTTACCGGCGGGGCCGGATTCTTAGGCTCCCATTTATGCGAGCGTCTGCTCGACAGAGGCTACGATGTCTTGTGTGTGGACAACTATTACACCGGCAGCAAAAGAAATATTGCTCATCTTTTAGGTAATCCCTATTTTGAACTTTGCCGGCATGATATTACTTTTCCTCTGTATGTTGAAGTTGATGAGATCTATAACCTGGCCTGCCCGGCCTCTCCCATTCATTACCAGAACGATCCGGTTCAAACCACCAAGGTGAATGTGCACGGTTCCATCAATATGCTGGGGCTTGCCAAGCGGATTAAGGCCAAAATTTTGCAGGCCTCGACCTCAGAAGTGTACGGTGACCCCACTGTGCATCCCCAACCGGAAAGCTATCACGGCAACGTGAGTTGCATCGGACCCCGTTCTTGCTACGATGAAGGCAAGCGCTGTGCGGAAACACTTTTTTTTGATTACTTTCGCCAGCACAATCTTAAAATCAAAGTTGCCCGTATTTTCAACACCTACGGCCCCAAAATGCATCTTAACGACGGCCGGGTAGTTTCCAACTTCATTGCCCAGGCTCTGCAGGGCAAACCGCTGACGATCTTTGGTGACGGAACCCAGACAAGGTCTTTCTGCTATGTGGATGATCTCATTGAAGGATTGATAAGGCTCATGCAAAGCCCTGATGATGTTACCGGCCCTATCAATCTTGGAAAACCCGATGAATTCAAGATCCTGGAATTGGCTGAAAAGGTGATTGAGCTGACAAGCTCATCATCCGAGATTATCTTCAAACCGCTCCCGACTGACGATCCTCAGCAGCGCCGACCGGATATTACACTTGCCGGTAAAGTCCTCGGCTGGGAACCCAAAATAACGCTGGCAGAAGGCTTGAAGAAGGCTATTGCATATTTTGAAGAAATCTTGAGAGCTATAGTTTGACGAATTAGCTTAAGGAGTTAAAAGAAGGATAGAACACGGATTGCACGGATTTTACGGATAAACGC
>JAQBHK010000366.1:0-12810 GCA_032127815.1 Desulfobacterales bacterium | reverse complement strand
TGGAAGACCTCGTAATCTGCTCAGCAATTGTTCAGACGGCCTGCGTTTCACAATATTGCTCAACGTGTCGGTATCAAAAAGATACATTACAATTCGACCTTTCTGTCTCTTTCAGTCTCCCTGGCTGCGTATATTTGCGCCACCATGTCATCAATACTGTCGTCTATTTCCGCCAGTGCACCTTTAGCACCGATTAAGCCATCGGAGCCTTCAGGCCTGTATTCCTCCACGGGTATAACCACCGCAACTTTTTTGCCCTTTTTGGTGACGATGAACGTTTCCTTTTTGAAGATTATCTTGTTGATTAGTTCGGAAAATTTGGCTTTCGCCTCTGTTAAAGAGATAATGCTTTGCATGTCGACCTCCCCCTTGCGGCAATAGTCTAAATAGTCTATTAGTCCAAATGACCGCTAAAGTCAACCGTCGATTTTGTGGGACATCGCCTCCGAGAGGATTGGATTTGAATTCAAGTGTTCGGTATCCATTGGTAAAAGAGCAGTTCAATCTTAGCCCATATAAAGCTTCAATAATATATTGACCATGACAAGAGCAAACAGGGAGGGGAGGAGCATGGCCTTGCCCCTGGCAGCGGAATCGGGTATAATTGTTTTCAGCGCTAAAAATCCCCGGCTCAGGCCAAAGTACAGCCCTGTCAGCAAAACGATCCCCTGTATTATAGGGATCCACTCGGGGTGAAAAGGGTTAAAAGGATAATCAGCGGTCCCGAAAATGTCCCAGCCGAGCCCCAAGGGATCAGATAATACCGAAAAGATGTAACTGTAGTTGACCAGCACCGACGGCAGGCTGAAAGCTATCCAGGCAAAGATGCCCACCGGAATAAGCATGTAAGCCAGCCGCAGCGTCATGTCGCGGTTACTTGCCGGTTTTCCGGCCAAACGGTTGGCGCCTCTGGCCGTCAGGACAAATAAACCCGGAACTACCACCAGAGCTGAACCCCAAATGGCGCCAAGATATATCAGGTAGGGTATCAACTGTCTGCTTTCGGTAACATTGGCGGCCTCCTTAATAAAACCCCAGGGGCCCAGCATGGTAATACTGAATGCGATTGCCACCACCAGCATGATGATCACGTTGATCATCTCATCATAACCTTTAAGCACCCGATCCGACCCGAAAGGTCTTAAGAAAATAGCGATATTATCTTTGGGGCAGCTTTTAAGGCATTCCATGCAGAATCCACAGTAATTGTTGCGGTTCATTTTCCCGATATACTGCTTCCAGGGGCATGCCCATCCACCGGGCCCGCCCGTATAGCAGCATTTATCTTCATGTTTTCTGCAAACTTCAGGGTCTATGGCCCGGATCTCGGTCATCGATGCCATGGAGTAATTTCCCAGAAACCCACCGACCGGGCACAAATACAGGCAAAAGGTTCTATTACGATACACCATAGACAGAATAAGAGTCGTTACCAGAATGAGCAGAAACATACCTGCCGTCGCTACCGGCCGGGTGATCAGAATGATGCCGAATGAAATCATCGCCAGGAAAATGAAATTCTGAAGCCACATATTCTGCAGCATCTTGGGCCAGTCCTTTTGCAGGCCGCTAAACCGATGATGCAGACCTTTAAAGGGCTTTTTGATATAACGAACAGCGGTCAGGCTTCTGCGACTGAGCCATTCAGCGGGCGCCGGCAGGGGACACATCATACACCAGAGCCTGCCTCCCAGGGGAACGAAAACGGCTTTCAGGGCAAACCACCAAAGTATCCAAACAATGATGATCGCAATGTTGCGGTTGCCCACCGGGCTGCCCCACAGACTGCTGAGTATAAAAAGGTAAAAAATGATCACACCCGGCAGCAGAACAAGAAATTGAAAACTGCGGCGGTTAACCAGCCATTTCAGCCCCGGCAGCCGCGTCAAGAGATTGATTCTGCTAACGGCGGCGGACCGAGTCCCGGGATTTACCTGAAACAGTAATAATCCGCTGAGTACAATCCAAACGGATAGCGAAATCGCAAAATGATAATAAGAATTGGGCCTGACAATCAATTCCCCGGTCATAAAGGGGTGGAGATTCCCACAGATCCGGGTACAACGGTAGGTGAATTTGCCTGGCTTGTCGGCCACAAATTCTATTTCAGAGACTTTGTCCCAGTCTGTATTCAGCCGGCCGTCATCATCTTCCCAAAGATACCTAAGATAGTTGATTCCCTGTTGTTTGATGACAAATTCCAGGGCGTAACCGTCCAGCAGAAAACCATGGGTTACATCCACAGAGGTCGGCTTTAAAATAATTTTATCCCCTTTATTAACTACGATTTTAGCCGGGGAATAACCATACTTTTCAGCCGTAAAGGCAATATTATGGGTGCGGGTTTCAACCGGCAAATGCCGGATTAACAGCGGGATTGCCAGTGCCGGTACCAGGCTTAACCCAATTAAAAGATATGCTTTTTTTCTGCTTATGTTCGTCAAAGTGTGGACGTTCACAGGTTCAGCGTTCCTCGTTCAGGGTTCTGCGTTCTGCGTTCAAGGTTCTGCGTTAACTCTGAACCTCTGAACCCTGAACCCGAAACCCGGAACGGTTATGTTTTATTTATTAGATGTTCAAACAGACCAATCGCTTTTTGACCGTCCCATTTGCGGGGCCCAAAAGCTTTGCCGATGATTGCTCCATCCTTGTCTATAATATAAGTAGCCGGAATGGCTCTGACCCCGTATGAAGTCATTAACTCTCCGTCTGAATCCAAAAGGGCTGTGAACGTTAAACTGTAATCTTTGAAAAATTTTTCCACCACGGAGGCTGGCTCTTTCACACTGACCGCCAGCATGGCAAAATCTTTATCTTTAAAGCGTATATATAATTTCTGCATCGAAGGCATTTCCTCACGACAGGGAGGACACCATGTCGTCCAGAAATTCAAAAAAACTATTTTACCTTTGAACTCAGAGAGAACAACTCTATTGCCGGTTAAGTCCACAAGGTTGAAATCGACCGGCGGAGCTAAGTGAGGTACTTTGGTAGCTCCCATGTCGCGCAATAACCGGTCTATTTCCGAATTGTCCGTGTTTTCCTTTTTTAACAAAGTGCTTTCAGGCGTATCGTATGAAACAACCATGTAAGTTATCAGGGCTGCAGCAAAAAGCGAAAGCGTTATGGCCCATGTTTTCTTTTTCATCACATTACAAAGCAAATTTATTTAAAAACGTCAGATAGCCGGGGATTAAAACAAGTGTATTGGTAAAAATCATCAGGCCCAGAATTACCATAATGATGCCGGTAATTTTTTCAAAAAGCCCCAGATGTTTTTTTATCCTGTTAAAAAAGCTGAAAAACTGATTCACACCCAAGGCCGTTAACAGGAAAGGTATCCCAAGTCCCAGAGAGTACGCCGACAATAGCCAAATGCCCTTGTGAACATCTTCCAGGGTACCGGCGTAAGCTAAGATACCGCCCAGAATAGGACCGATGCATGGGGTCCAGCCAAAGGCAAAGGCTGCCCCGACAAGAAATGCCCATATAAGACCCAGCTTATTATCCCCCACATTGAATCGTGCTTCTTTAAAAAAAACAAGGGGACGAATTAAGCCGATCTTAAATAGCCCGAAAATAATGATTACCAGCCCCGCCATTTTCGTTAGAAAAGTAATTTTTGACGACAGCAAGGCCCCTATCCATGTTGCCGAAGCGCCCAGCAGGATAAACACCCCGGAAAATCCGGCGACAAAAAACATGGCATTGAGAACAACCGAGAGTTTTTTTTTGTGCGACAGCGCAGAACCGGTATGACTCTCTTTTATCTCCTGCAGAGAAACGCCGGATATAAACGAAACGTATCCGGGGACCAGGGGGAGAACACATGGAGATAAAAACGATAAAATCCCGGCAACAAATGCCATCCATATGGTAACGTCGTTAGTCATAATTTGTCTAGTCCTGAAAAACCTGGTCCTCTGGGACAATATTCTTTACTTATAAAGTACGCTCGGAGTACCCCGGGAAAGTTCCAGTTGAACTGAAATCGTCCCATCTTTAGGAACAACCACGGCCTGTTTTATTGTTTTTAACTTTTCATGCCTTGTTTTGATAGAGTATTTTCCAGGAGGAATATCCGTTAAACCGGTAAAACCATACTCTTTCAGGTAATTTGTATCCGGCATTTCAAACCTGCCCTCGGCATCCGTTACGGCAAAATATGGATTTTTCATCACCATAATGTAGGCTGCCATTTCAGCGTGTACGTCGCATCGAACCTCCACTATACCGGGTTTATCGAAAAGCACCGTCTTAGTCTCCCCCGTCTTGTAGCTGCCCAAGTTGAACGGCTTTGTGCGGGAGAGTGAAAACACATTATGGTCTACCTTGTCATTATTGGGAAAATGGACCGTTGCACCGACCGGAACCGGTAAAATATGGGGGACAAAGGTCAGGTTATGCTGGTCCATGATAAGTTTAGTCTTAGAAATATCCACAAAGGTCGGAGGTGCCTTTGTCAGGTATACTAAGATGTTCGCCGGAGAACGCAAGCCCTTCACTTTTACTGTTCCCGAAATTCCCCCGGCCATCGCCGGGCCCGGAAGACACAAGACCAATAAAGCGATGAAAAAGGTTGTGGTTATAAAGTATCGATTCAATTTATTCCTCCAGTTGGAATGATTTAACTTGAATTTATTCTGTCCTAAAAAATCTGGTCCTCTGGGCCATGATTCTTTGCTTATGAGAAATTCAGATTACCACATGCTGCTGGTGATTAATATATCTTCGGCAACCCAATTCTTCTTTTTTGCCAATGTTTTAATAACCGGCCGATAAATGAGCCTGGCCTCGACGGTCGGTTCATCTTCGGGATCATCCAGGGCAAATACATATTTAAGGGTAACGGTTGTCTTTGGTCTAACACGAGTATCTGCGGCAATTGTTGTGGCGCGCCAAAAGGGCACATTCAGATTGCCCTTGTCATCCGCAAGGACTCTGGCAAACATCGCTCCCGGACGACCGGCATAATTGCCCTTTTCAACCTCGCCTGTGCCGGCCCATTGGGGGAGCAGACTTCCTTTGATCATATTCAAGGGTTTTTCGTTTGAATCCACAGCTTTTAGCAACAACATCACACTGCGCATGGTTTCTCCGGTGGGAACCCAATGGCCGCCATTGGTGTTAGTGATAAAGACATTGATGTTCAAACGATTACCGGTTATCTGCCCTTCGAGTTCCATTGACAGCGAGGTTTTAAGCTGAATCTCGGTACCACCGTCAAAATGATGGGGACGGATGTTTTTGGGTGACCGGTAGGTACCCCACATATCCCTGGCATTCCCTTCTATAACGAAATTATCGTACGGCAGCATCTCTTTACGCCAGCTCATATGACAATCCTGACATTTTTTGCCTTTGTTGGCATCGTCCGGCGACAATTGATCCTGCCATTGTTGCCACTCCTGATACGTGCTCTGGATGGGAAGATAGGTGTTGTCCTGCAGCCTGAATCCCTTCCATTCTGAAGCCGTGTAGACCTTGCCGGATTCCCAGGTCTTGCTGTCGGCCAACTTCTTTGAATGACTATGGCAGGTGGAACAGAACAGCCCCTGATCCAAAACAGGGCTGTATGATGCGGCCATGGGAGGAACCGATACATCATCATAAGGACCGAAGACCAGAATCGACGACCCTTTGACGGGCGTCTGTCTTTCCAGAATCGGAGCCCTGCCGCTCGGCCTGGTCTTATCCGCAACCACTTTTCTGATTTTGTGGCAAAAATCACAGCTGATGCCGTCCCATTCTGTGCGGGCAGACCAGAGCGCTGTTTGCAGATCTTTAACCTGGGGGGTGGAGACCGCCGCCGACGGTGCGTGGCAAACGGCGCAATTCCCGCTGTTGTCCGGATTGTCCAGCCGGTAGCCCGGAGCGGCATTTTTGCGCTTAAGTGCATCTGTCCCATAATACATATCCAGCACCTTGGGATTTGATGTTGTATGGGCCATTTTGGACTGATCCCAATAGCGCGTTAATTTGACATGGCAGCCGGAGCACGTTTGCGGTGAAATAAAGCGATAGTCAGGCTGATCATTCAGATAAATCGGGTATAAAAAAATATCGCTTGTAGAGCCGGAGGGATAAGCAGCCTGGGCGTTATTGAACCAGCCTTCTTTACCGGCCGTGACCCACAACTTTTCTCCTGCAAATTGTCCGGTTGGAAGCTCAAATTTTCCCTCTCTGTCGCTAAGGGCATACGTTTCAGATCCAGCCACCCTGACTCTGGCATTCTCTACCGGGCCGTATTTAGAAATAACACGACCTTGGATGGATCGGTCCCGGGATGATTCCAGCTGGGCCTGGGCAGAACCGGGCTGCTTGAAAGAAAAAACAGCTACCGCTCCCAGGGCTAAAACAAAAACGATTGATAACACTTGTTTTTTACGAAGCATATTTAGGCCTTGACCACCAATGTACCTTGCATGTTTTCATGGTTATCGCCGCATATGGCATTGCAGCTAAAGGTGAAAGTACCGACCTTGTCAGCGATAAAAGAGACCAGAACAACTTTTCCCGGCTGGATGCCGTCGGCAATAATAATTCCGGCATCTTTAAGGCTGAAGCCGTGAATCACGTCACTGCTTTTAAGTTTTAACACCACCCGGTCACCTTGGCGAACCTCTATCACCGGCTTTTCAACCGGTCTTGACTGCCCCAGGGAGACAACCTCAAAGGCCTGCACCTCACCCAGCAACCAGCCTTTTTTGGTATGACCGGTAAGGGTAAATTCTTTAGCGCCCGGTTCGATTCTCTTTTGCCACACTTGACGATCGTAGGACCAGATGCCGTAAGGCAAACCGACTACAATCGCAATCAATAGAAAAAGAAAAATGTAATCCAAGTGTTTATTGCTAATACGCATGCATTTCCTCTATTGTAAATCTCACAAATAATGATAGATGATGCGGTAAAATTTTTGACAAAACGCTCCATCTCTAATCAAAAAGTTGGGTTCAAAAGTTCAACGTTCAAAGGTTTACCCGCCCTCCTGAGGCGGATAAACCTTTGGCGGCGCCGTAGGCGACCAGGGTTCAGAGGTCGGCCACCTCGTTGAATTACCTCTATGGAAGCACTGGTTAAGGAAAAAAGCGCGAAGCGCTTAACCCTGAACCTTTGAACCCCTGAACCTCTGAACGGTTAATTTTTTCCTTTGCCATTTGTCAGACATAATATCGGAAGTGCTTTTACAATTTAAAAAACCGCCCTAGCCCTTTAGGCTTCTTTTTTTGCTGCTCAAAAGTAGGGAGCAATATGTCACAGTGGAGCCGCACCATTTCAAAGAGAGCAATCTCTCCCATGATAACGAGAATATATCCTGTCTTAGCCCTTCGCACATAACATCTGCTGTTCTCAAAAATGAACTCCGCTTCTTGAATTCCTTTTAAAGTATGGATAAACAGAAGCCAATTTACAGCTTTAAAATTTTCAGACAACCTGGACAAGAATTCACTAAAGATAACTTTCCCATCAAAATTAAAGAACAAAACGCCTTGAACGTCTTCAAGGTCCAATATGTCTTTAAACCGCTCTTTCATAGGTACGTCAAACAATATCGCTGCACAATTTTATCTCAAAGCCTGGAGCATCCTGTCACGGGGACACTTAGGATCGACTGAGACAACAATAGTTTGCTCACCAAGTACAAGGATAAAATCGTTTGGCTCTCCTTTGTTAATATAACACGACTTTAATGCTCCGGCTTTTAAAAACTTTCCGATCTCCGAAACTTGAAGAATCAAATCATCCCAGGAGTTGTCCCGGTAAACATCTTTCAAGCACTTTCTCTCCCCGATCGCGCTTTCCAGTTTACGTCGTATAATATCTTCAATAGACCGCGTTTTCGGCTGCGGTTCATGAAAATCTATTTTTGCATCTTCAAAATCAAGATTTTTATCGATATCTACACCGAGAGCTTCATCGATATCTACATCAAAATCAACACTGAGAGCTTCATCGATATCTTCATCAAAATCAACACTGAGAGCTTCACCGATATCTTCATCGATATCCTCTTCAAGATCCTCAGAAAAAGCTTCTTCACTCTCACCGGCTTCATCCTTCAAGCGCATGGCATCAAATAATATTGCTTGAAGATCTCCAAGAATTCTCTTTTCCTTAACTGCACAGTCATCCTGGATAGACAAGGTGACTTGATCCCATGAGAATATCTTGTAGGCGGCCGGATTGCCGTTCTGTGCGCCGATCCTGGCCTCAATCAGATCACCATTGCGGAAAAAAAGCACACCCAGTTCACCGGATATTTTTTCAACGACCCGGATAGTGCAGGTCTTCTGCTCCATCTCGATGAGCTGGATAAACATTTCCATAGAAATTGTCTGGAGAAATCCGCCTTCTGATTCCTTTTTCAAAGTGGCTACGATCTTTTCCGCCAGCTGTTCAACCTTAAACGGCTTTTCAATATAGCCGGCAGCGCCCCTTTCTAAAGCGTGTTTTTTTGACTTTGATGTCCCATAACCGGTTTGAATAATTACAGGAATATCCGGATATTTTTCAGAAAGATGTGCCAAAAGTGCGAATCCGTCCATTTGAGGCATTTGCAAGTCGGTCACAACCAAAGAGACTGTATTTTCCTTTAACTCCTTGACAGCATCCAGACCGTCTTTAGCCGTTAGAACGGTAAAAGAGGTTTTATATTTATCGAGCTTTTTTTGGATCAAATGCCGTAAAATTCGGTCATCGTCCACAAAGAGGACTTTTTTTATCATTATACCCTCTCAAGATAAAATCGTGTTACGATTTTATGAAACGCGGCGACGCCGCTCAGATTCCTATCCCCGCAGCCCCGAACCTCCCGGCACAACGTAGCTTCAGCGCAGGCGGCTGAACCTCTGAACCTTTGAACCTCTGAACTCTGAACCGGTGAACGGTTACTTAACGCCTTTGGCGCAACCGTTCTATTGAAAGGCGGATACTGTCCTGCATCCGGGCAATGGCTTCAGCCAAATCTCCGATTTCGTCCTTTTGTTGGGTATAGATATCGATTTCGAGTTCGCCCATACTAATGCGGTTGGCAGCATCGGCTAATTTTATAATTGGTCTGGCCAAAGCCCTGCCGGAAAACCAGGCAATGATCAAAACAAATGTAACTGTTACTCCTAAAATAAGGTATGCATGGGACATGACCTGATTAATGACAAAGAAGGCTTCCTTTTCTTCTCTATGAATCGCTATTATCCACCCCAGCGCTGTCCCTCTTACATGGCCCAGAATGGATTTGCCTTCATGATCGGTGTACGATACTGTATCTCTTTGTCCGTTTTTAAAGGCAACAATTAAAGGGTGCTGCCGTAAATTTTTCTGTTGCAGCATGTAGTTTTTGTTTTTATGAACAATAACATTGCCTTTTTCATCAACCATAAATGCAAAGTCGGTGTCGTCCCCTCCCCAGGTTACGAGTTGATCTGAAAGATCATCAAGACTGAGTGCACTGGCGACAACCCCTACGATTTCATCGTATAGATATATCGGTACAGCCAGAATAAGAGCGGGTTGCTTTGATATTTCATCAATCGTTATCTGCCAGGCGATGGCCTTTCCGTCCATAACATCTTTGAAATACTGTTTGTCAGAAAAAGATTGCAGGGGTCTACCGTCATTTCTGGCAACATTCCTTCCATCAACGTCGATTGTAAACGTAAAATAAATCCAGGGATAAACTTTGCGGACAGCATTAAGCAGGGGTTCTTGTTTAAGCCTGTCCATTGAGATTAAACTTTCCGTCTTTGTAAGTGTCTTAAGGATTTTGTCGTTTTTCTCCAACCACTCTTCAACATTTCTGGAGATATTGATAGATATCTGATTGGTATTTTTTTTGATATCATTCCGCATGCGCTCTTCGGTTTGTTTTAAGTTGATACCCCAAAACATTGCAAGTGGTATCAGGCTGGCAATAATCATCATTGAAAAAAATTTTGCCGTCAATCCGAAACGAATTCTTACAGATTTCTCGAAAGCCGGACGTTGCTTCTTTTTGTCGGTTTTGTCAGCATTATGGACCGAAGCGGCCGGTTTTTCTTCAACTGCAGCTTGGGCCTTAAATATAGATGAAGCGGTAGAAGGGGGCTGTTCATCAGTCTCGGCTTCAGGCCGGGGAGTCGGTTTACGGACAGCGATAAGGTGTTCGCACGCCTTGCATTTGAACTTGGATTCATTGCCGGCAATTTTAGCAGGATCGATTCGATATTTTCTCCCACATTCCTCACAAAATATAATCATGGTTGCAGAGATCCTTGGTCAATATTATAGGTATTTCTTTTTTTTACGGTTTGGTTTCTTTGAGCTTTTTGGCCATAGCCCGTTGAAAGGCAACTTTTTTTTCCTGCCTTGGGATATGGTGAGCCAGCAAATTTACAAGTTCGGCTGCCCGGTAAAAGGGAACTTTTTGGGGGTGATCGCCAAATTCCAAGAGCTCGTCTTCGATCAAAAATTCAGCAATGGGGCCTAAGGCCAAAGTCAACTGGTGTTGGATAAAATCTAAAAATTCTTCATTCAGTACAGGATCATTCGTTTCAACTTTCTCAATAAGTTTAAAGCTTTGGAGTCTAGTAAGCACTTCCTTCAAGGTGTCCAGGTTCATATTGGCAGAGCGAGAAACCGAAGCAAGGTTTTTCTTGCCGTCGAGTTCCATCAAGACCTGTAACATCTGGCTGTCCAGAGAGAATTTATCAAGATCGCTCTTGACCGATCCCTTGAAAACCAAAGCAGAAATATCACCATAAAAGGGGGCCATTTAGTTGTCTCCTGCCGGCCACTATTCTGAATATTAATGAACGTGATGAATTGGCTTTTTCACGAATTCATCAACTTTAGTTCTTCCCTCAAAGCCTTAAACTCTGCCTTAATGATCTTCTTGATTTCCTCTATAATAACAGCCAGATCCTGAGAATTTATCTTTGTCTCAGATTCTTGAGCGCTGATTTTATCGTCTTGTGCCGGCGGCGTCAATGTCTCGGAAGATTTAATTGTCATTCTCCGAGACGCCTCCTTCTTGGAAAGGAGAATCTGTTTTTTTAAGGCCTTAAACTTGTTCACTTCGGCTGTAAGTACGAGTCTCTTTTCTGCCTTGCTCATTGCAGGCGATTTCACAACTTTCTCTAGACCGTCGTAAATAGAGTGTAATAATTTTATCGAATCCGGATGAGCAGTAACTTTTTTGGAACTGAGGTATTTCCCTACCGAACCGTGTAGCTGAAGAAATGAAAAAAGAATTTTGTCATCCCGACAGATCTCTTTTAATCGTTCAATTTCAGCACTAAGACCTTTCAAAATTTCATCGGTGATTTCCCATTCAATTGAGAGAAGAATGGCGTTCAGCTCTGTCAAAAGATATTCTTGCGAGCCGGCCTTGCTTTTATCGTTCGGGCTTGTATCTGATTGACTGTTTGTTCCGAAAAAATCATTCAGGCGGTTGGTTACATCGGAGGTTAGGGTATCATCATTTTTATTAGCCAAAAGTTTACCCTTTCAGTTCCAATTTCTCCTGCAGGGAGGCAACTGTCAAGGATATCGCCTTTTTCATGGTCTCAACAATATTGACACCGGTCAAAGCGCTGGCATCAAACGAAGGCACCTTTAAATGTTTGTTCAAATCATTTTCCATGGTTTCAACAGGCAATAGCCTAATGCCCTCTTTTGCCAAATCCCTCTTATTGTATTGAAGTACAAGCGGTATTTTAAAAATGCTTTTATCAAAGGTGGCCAGATTTTCTTGCAGGTCTTTCAGGGAAACGATATTCATTTTTCTTCGCAAAGCCATTGAATCGGCGACAAAGATTACGCCGTCCACGCCTCTTAACACCAGTCTCCTGGTGGCCTTATATTTCACTTGTCCCGGCACAGTATAAAACTGTATTTTGATATGATACCCCTTTACCATTCCTATGTCCAAAGGAAGAAAGTCGAAAAACAGAGTACGGTCGCCGTATGTTTTTATTGTGGTTAACTTGCCCTTAATACGGTCTTGGAATTTTTTGTAGATATACTGCAAATTCGAAGTTTTTCCACCACGACCAGGTCCGTAATAGACTAATTTTAGCTGGACCTCTTTTTTTTTAGGGTTTATTAATGCCAAACCAGATACCTCATTACATAAAAACTTCACAACCTGTCTTTGATTGACAGGTTAGCTGATTTCTTGAATTTTTCTAATGGCTTCGGCAACCTTAAGTCGCAAAAAACCGAGTGAAACATCTTGGCCGAATACGGTGACAAGCAACATGGCTTCACTCACCTTGCTAAAATAAATACTATCCTTTTTACCTTTGTGATATAACTGCGAAAAATCCTGTTCCCCTATGATTTTTGCCATTTCGCTTACTGCTCCAAAATTGCCGGCAGCTAAGGCTGCCAAAGAGTAAATATCGTGTTTGGTTTTGCCATCGTCAAGATTTACGATTATATTTCCGGCCAAATCGATCAACAAAAGACTTTGGACTCCTAGGTCGATCAACTCTTCAGACAAGATGTTTTCCATCGAATCTAACTGCTTTTCATCAAGTTCAATCGTGTAATCCATAGCTTGACTTTACAGGTATTTTATTTCTTGAGCATAACGCAGAGACTTGCCCGCCTTTGGCGGGTTGGACAAAAAAACCATTTATGGATGGGCACTATTTAACAAAGAGCACTCAACCTTTCCATATCACTTATTATTATCTGCTTTAATACCATACCCATTGCATTTTATCAATTAAATAAAATTGTCTAATATATTGGATTCTTAAGTTAAATATTGACATTTATTTGAACGATTTATAAGGAGATGTATTCTGATGAATTTTTTTAAAA
>JAQBHK010000365.1:0-10313 GCA_032127815.1 Desulfobacterales bacterium | reverse complement strand
CCCATTGAGATCAGCCCCTTTGTTTTTCATCGCAACGAAAAGTTCATCGGTTGCCGGACACAAAACAATGCCGACAACGATTTCTTGTTTAAAGGCATAGGCTATGGAAATCGAGAACATATCAAGCCCGTGCGCAAAGTTTGTGGTGCCGTCAAGAGGATCGATAATCCACATATGGTCAGCTTTACCCGGACTCAAACCACTCTCTTCTGCCAGAATAGCATGATCCGGAAACGCTTTCCGGATGGTCTGGATAATTATCTCCTCTGAGCTGGTATCGGCTTCCGTGACAAGGTCAATGGCGCCTTTCTTGCTGATGTTGACAATTTTACCGTAATGAGACCGCAGCACGTTTCCAGCTTTGAAAGCAGCAGCGATGCCGATGCGTTTTAAAGGTTCTAAATCCATAAGAAATTCATCTTTATATCTTGTTTGCTCCGAATGTCAACCCCAGATCAACGTCTCCATCCTTTCTATCAAAGGCATCAAGGTCGCTTTAGCCTTGGCGCTGACGGCGGTTCCGCCGAGGGTTTTGCTAAGCCTGTTAACGGTTTCATCGTCAACCAGATCTGTTTTGTTGAGGACCCGGATGGTGTCAACTTTGTCCAGATTAAGTTCGGCAAGTATATTTTCAACAGATTCGATCTGCTGTTGGTAACGGGGATTGCTGATATCGATAACATGCAGAAGCAGATCGGCACTTTCAAGTTCTTCTAAGGTGGCGCGGAATGCCGCCAACAGATCCTTGGGAAGGTTTTTGATAAACCCAACGGTATCTGTAATTATAACCTCAATATCTTTGGGAAATCTAAGGCGTCTGCTCGCAGGGTCTAAGGTGGCAAACAGTCGGCTTTCCGCTTTGACATTGCTCTTTGTTAAGGTGTTCAAAAGTGTCGATTTGCCGGCATTGGTATACCCGATTATGGAAATAACGGTCAAATTCCTTTTGCTGCGTCGAGCCTTTTGCTGCAGGCGCTGTTTAATTACAAGGGCCAGTTCTTTTTCCAAACGTGTAATCCGATCGCGTACCCGCCGGCGATTTATTTCAAGTTTGGTTTCTCCCGGTCCGCGCCCGCCGATACCACCGGTCAAACGCGACATGGCTGTATTTTTTGCAATAAGGCGCGGCAGCAAATACTTCAGCTGGGCAAGTTCAACCTGCAGCTTTCCTTCCCTGGTATGAGCCTGTTGCGCAAAAATATCGAGGATCAGCTGTGTTCGGTCAATAACTTTAAAGTCTATCTGATCCGTAATGGATCGGATTTGTGACGGGTTTAATTCCTGATCTAAAACGATTAGTGTTGCTCCTGTCTGAAGCGCCATTATGGTCAGGTCTTGAAGTTTGCCACTACCCATGAGAAATCTGGAATCCAACTTTTTGCGCTGCTGCAGCATGGTTCCGATAACATCTATATTGCTGGATGCAGCCAGTTCTTTAAGTTCTGCCAAAGAATCCATGGCAATCTCTTTAGGTGCTGAGGTAACACTGACAAGCAGCGCCCTTTCTCTGCCCTGATTGGCTTCATACAATGATTTTACATGGGCTAATTCCGTTTCTAGCGAATGGATAAGTTTCAGGCACGCAATATCAAGCTGGTGGGGCTGCAAAGGTTTTAAAATCTCAAAAGGCTTTTCCGGAGAGCTTTTCGGTAGGATATGCCCCGCATGCACCCGATGCAGATGCCCTTGGGCAGTCATGGTGATTGCAGCCATCAAATCGAGTCTTAAAAGGGCAAGATCAGCAAGATCGTCTCTTGTCAAAGCGTCATCACTAAGGTGCGTGTGGACACATCTGAGCCCCTTCAGTCGTCCCGGAGCGACGCGGTATTCACTGGTATCCGGGAGTATAATCTTTTGTTGGTCTCCGACAATAACATAGGCAATTCTGCCCGCACGGTTGATTAAAAGGCCGATTTGACGGCGAATTTCATAAGAGAGCAGGCTGATATCACGCGCAAGTTCAAATGTGATCAAAAATTCCGGCGGAATGCGGCGGTGGTAAAGATTTTCAAGGCGGCGGATCTGACTGGCCTTGCATCCGGTGGTATTCCCGAAAAGTCTCTTCATTCTTCAATGACCGAACCTTCCCGGCCGAGACATTGTTTGGATTTTTGAATTTCGGTCATTGTTATTTGTTTGATATTTGTTATTTGGAATTTAATTTACTAAATTTGAGATAGGTGCACCCCTATGGGGGCAAACCAAAGCCTGCTCCTATGGGCCAGGATTTTTTGCTAGGGATAATCTTGAGGACTGAGATTTCCAAATCGAGTATAGGTATCCCAAAATTTTAATGACGCAAATCCTGTAGGTCCGTTGCGCTGTTTAGAGATAATGATCTCTGCAGTACCCTTTTTGGGGTTATTTTCATCTTTGTTATACAGCTCGTCTCTGTAGATGAAAGCAACCACATCGGCATCCTGTTCAAGAGCCCCGGATTCCCGCAAGTCCGAAAGCTGTGGTCGCTTGTCACTGCGTTTTTCTAACTCCCTGTTCAATTGGGATAGCGCTACTACCGGGAGAGAAAGTTCTTTGGCCAGGGCTTTTAATGATCTGGATATTTCCGAAATTTCAAGGTCTCTGCGCTCGGCTGAAGCAGGGCCCTTCATGAGCTGGATGTAGTCGACGATGATCATGCCAATGTTTTTATCCATTTTCAACCTGCGCGACTTGGTTCTGATTTCCAGGGCCGTAATATTGGGGGAATCGTCAATAAAGATCGGTGCTTCAGCCAGTACACCGGCGGCATCAGTAATTTTCATCCAGTCGTTCTGCGATATAAAACCCCTTCTCATCTTGGATGAATCGATTTTAGCCTCGCTGCTGAGCATGCGCATGGAGAGCTGTTCCTTGGACATCTCCAGTGAGAATAAGGCAACCGGAATGTTGGCGTCAACAGCGGCGTGTTTGGCAATATTGAGGGCGAAAGCTGTTTTCCCCATGCCGGGACGCCCGGCAAGAATGATGAGATCTGATTGCTGGAACCCGGCGGTCAACTCGTCAATTTTAGTAAAACCGGTGGCAACGCCGGTAACCATGGCTTTGCTTCCCTGACGTTCTTCAAGGGCGTCAATATTGTCTTCAATGATTTTTCCGATATGGTAAAATGACGGTTTTATTTTGTTTTCCGAAATTTCAAAAATAGCGCTCTCAGCAAAGTCAATAATGTTGTCGACATCATCGCTGTCTTCAAAGCAGCGCCTGGCAATTGCATTCGATTTTTCAATCAAACGTCTCAAACAGGCCTTGTCGTGGACGATTTTGGCATAGTGCTGAGCATTTACAGCAAGCGGGACGGTATCTACAAGTCTGGCAAGATAAGACGCTCCGCCAATCTCTTCGAGACGGTTCTGTGATCTTAAAATATTGGCCAGAGTCACAAGATCGACAGGTTCGTTTTTACTGAAGAGTTCGGTGACAGCAGCAAAGATTTTTTGGTGAGCTGATTTATAGAAGTCCTCAGGGGCAAGGACTTCAAGCACGTCCAGCAGTGTATCGTTGTCGATCAGGACGGCGCTGAGGATAGATTCCTCGGCCTCAAGGTTCTGGGGTGGAAGATGGGCCATTGTAATTTTATACTTCGGGCACTACTTCAACGATAATTTCGGGTTCAATTTCCTTGTAAACGCGGATCGGCACTTTAAAAGTTCCGATGGCTTTAATCGGTTCGTGCAGCAAAATCATCCTTTTCTCGATTATAATGTCCTGGCTTGCCAGTGCATCGGCAATATCGCGGGTGGATACCGAGCCATAAAGGCGGTCATCTTCACTAACTTTAGCATTGATTTTACATACAACACCTTCAAGCCTTTTGGCCATCTCTTCGGCCAACTCTTTTTCTTTGGCAATTTGCACTTCGAATTTGGCCTTTTCCTGCTCCAGCATTTTTCGATTTTGCGGCGTAGCCGGCAAAGCTTTTTTCTGGGGCATAAGAAAATTGCGGGCATAACCGGCGGCTACGGTTACTTCACTACCGATGATACCTAACGATTCAATGGTTTCTGTTAAAATCACTTTCATTATTGTCCTCCTCTAAAGAACATTTCTAACTTAGGCAAATTAATTCTGATTCAAACACAATGAATAACAGGGGCTAGTTTTCTTTGTTTATTTTTAATTTCCTAAAATCCAGCCACATATCAAATATTCCAAATCCAATAACAATCAGCAGTACCACCTGCTGCAGGGCGATCAGGCTGTATGCAAAAAATCTGAGCATGCGCGGAAATTGTTTTTTTTCAAAATAAAATGATATAATGGCTATACCCTGAAAAAAATAAACGGTCATCAGGATAAGCAGTCCGTTTAAACCCACGACCTTAAAACTTTTATGGGGCATAATCAGCAAAACGCCTGATCCAACCAGGCCCCAAATTAGAAATTCAGGCGCTTTCCATAAGTTCAGAGTGCCAAATGCGGGGTAAAAAAGCTTCCTGCTTTTTAGCATCGGTTTTGCAACCAGCAGACAGGTCCAGGATACAAAAAAGGTTGATGCTGTCACAATTGCAGGGATAATTCGTATCAGGACATACTGAATATGTTCCATTGAAGCCGAAATTTTGTCAATGGTTTCTTCTGAAACTCCCATGTTCTCGTATAGTGATAAGGTAAGCTCCAGGTTTTTGGCAACATATTCCGATACAAGAGCGACAACCCCGATATCGGCGATCTTACTGTAAAAGAGCAGGCAAACAAGCCCTGTAAGCAAGACGGAACTGCAAGCATACAGCATAGTTTTTTCAATGGAAAGGTCCATCTCAAAAAGTTCACTTAAGATATAACCGAGCAACAGCAGTTCAAAAAAGAACAGGATGTCGATGGATATTCCGCCAAGGGCGACAACCATTAGAATGGTTGCCAAAACAGGTATTGTAGCCCCGGTGATTCTCCCGAGTTTCGATCGATAGAAAAGCGTCGGCAAGGGGATGAGAAGTGCAGAGATAAAACCGATTATCGGCATATAAACAGAAACAGCAAAGATAATGGTTGTGATTGTAATACCACTTAGAATATCTTTGGAGCTATCCCCTTGACCCATTTGAGGCACTACCCACATCTCCTTTAAGGTGGCCTATAGTCTGTTCAGCTATAGTTAAAGGTGCCCACGTAAGGTAAAAGGGCAATGGTGCGGGCACGCTTAATCGCTTGTGTCAAAGACCGCTGATGTTTTGCACAAGTTCCGGAAATGCGTCTGGGTATAATCTTTCCACGTTCAGTTGTAAAGTGCCGGAGAGATTTTACATCTTTGTAATTGATAACCATGCTGGTATCTGCACAAAAACGGCATATTTTGCGGCGATGAAAAACTCTTTTCTTTTTGTCGCCCGCGTCTTTTCGTCTTGTGGGCCTGTATGCGGCCATACTATAACTCCTCTTTATTGCTTTCCGTTTGAATTGTTTCGCTGTTTTCCATACCAGGTTCTACGACTTCAACCGTCTTTTGCTCGGTATCAGCTTCCTCGGTTTGATCAGGCTGGTCTTTTTCGGCTTCAGCCTTGGCTAACTCCGCTTTCAGACTTTCAAGGTCAACATCCTCTTCGAGCAAGATCGTCATGTATTTCAACACCCGATCATCAATACGGAAAAACCGCTCAATCTCGTTTACAAGAGGTCCTGTCCCGCAGTAGTCCAGTCGAACATAATAACCACGGTTTTTTTTCTTGATCTCATAGGCAAGTTTTTGGGTTCCCCATTCGTCAATCATAACCAGGAAACCGTCCAGCTGAGGAAAGAGGGGTTCTAATCTTTCAAAAAGGGGTAAGCGTTCTTCATCTGAAAGGTCAGGATCGACAATAAAAATAGTTTCGTATCTTCTCATGCAACCTCCTTGTGGATATAAAGCCCCGGTAGTGAGCCGGAGCAAGGAACGTTATTCTGTATTTATTGGGAATCCTTTACCTAACATCACAAGAAACTTAGTGTCAAGATTATTTTGTTTACGATCAATTGAGGTTTAACAAAAAAAGGGACAGCTTTTACCAATGCAAGCTATCCCCGACTTGTCGGATTTGGTGGGCCGTATTGGAATCGAACCAATAACCTACTGATTAAGAGTCAGTTGCTCTGCCTGGTTGAGCTAACGGCCCAATGGGTATCCATTTCAATCACGAAATTAGTCTGATAACAACTTAGTTTCGGGTTGTCAATTTATTTTGTCCTGAAAAGCCTGGTCCTCTGGGCCAGGATTCTTTATATAGGTTGGCCTGGTGCTGATCAACTCCGCCAGGGGGGACGCTGCTTCTTAAGCTTTCGCTTTTTCAAACGTTTTGTATCCTTTTGCCAGGGAATTCCTGCATTCTGCTTTCTGCGATCAGAGGCTTTGTGATGATCTTTCTTATCTTTAAAATCAATTATGAAACTGCCGGCTAGTTTTTGTGATTGGCGTTCTTTGGGTGCGTCCTGTTTGGTTACAGCCTCTTTTTGTTTTGGTAGGGGTGGTCCTGTAAAACAGCCGCTACGGATTGATTCGGCCAAAAAAAGAGTTGCACCGGCTCTGTAAAACACAATTTTTTCTGCAGCCGGTTTGCTGGTATGTATGGTAAGCAGGACCGGCATAGGGTCGATCCGCTTTCCCATCCTTTCGGCAAGATCGCGGCAAGAGGAAAGGACTACATGGGAGTAAGTCGTCGGAAAAATACCTTTTTCGAGAACAACCGGATATGCTCTTCTCCTAACACAGGTATAAAGAAGCTCGGGAAGTTTTTGCGCCAAAGAGTGCTGCGATAGTTTATCCCGGTATTTTGCACGGATGGAATTACCTTTAATTTCAATCAATGGGTCCGGCAAAGTGATAATAAGCTCTTCTAAATGAGATCTGCGTACATACTTAAAGCCGTCCCCCTCGTGGATCGCTTTTAAAAATTCTTTAATCTTGATAAATCCATGCGGGTCCAAAACCAGTCCGAACTCGTCAGGCCTGTGCCCCAGAGCATACGCAATGAACTTAGTCAGCTGTTTGAGAGCTTTTTGTTTTTTCATTGTATAATATGAAAACCTTGCTTGACCTGATAAATTGTGTCTGATAATTTCATTGGAATCATCATAAATTGTCAACGAATATTTATACCTAATTTTTCCACGATTGACATTTTAGCATTGAAAGAAATACAAGAAAACCTATTGGCAACCTCTGGAAGGAAAGGATGCAGAAACGATGAATCGTGAAAAATCTAACAAACTTTTTGAACAAGCTTTGGAAATAATTCCCGGTGGTGTTAACAGTCCGGTGCGGGCATGCCGATCAGTGGGCACGGTACCGATTTTTATAAAGCGTGCCGAAGGATGCATGATTTATGATGAAGACGACAACCGGTTTATTGACTATGTCGGTTCATGGGGTCCCATGATTCTTGGACACAACCACCCTGCGGTGACAGAAGCGATCTCGACTGTTTTAAAGAGAGGCACCAGTTTTGGAGCGCCTACGGATCTTGAAATCAAACTTGCCGAGATGGTTATAGATGCTGTTCCTTCCATTGAAATGGTTCGCATGGTAAATTCCGGAACAGAAGCAACCATGAGTGCCATACGACTTGCCCGCGGCTTTACCGGCCGGGATACCATCATTAAATTTGACGGGTGCTATCATGGTCATGCCGATTCCCTGCTGGTGGCGGCAGGTTCGGGCGTGGCCACATTGAGTATCCCCGGAAGCTCTGGTGTTCCTCAATCCTTTGTCGATCATACCCTTTCGCTTCCGTATAATGACATCGAGTGCGTCAGAGAAGTAATGGACAAGCAGGGCGAAAAGATTGCATGTATCATAGTAGAACCTGTTGCCGGTAATATGGGTCTGGTAGCGCCGGCGGACGGCTTCCTGAAAACCTTAAGAGACCTGACCGATCAATACGGGAGTATACTGATATTTGACGAGGTTATGACCGGTTTCAGAGTGGCACTCGGCGGCGCCCAATCTTTGTACGGAATTTATCCGGATGTGACCTGCCTCGGCAAAATCATCGGTGGTGGTTTGCCGGTGGGGGCTTATGGCGGTAAGCGTAAAATCATGGAATACATGGCGCCCCAGGGGCCGGTATATCAGGCCGGGACCTTATCAGGCAACCCCTTGGCCATGGCTGCAGGTATTGCTACCCTGGGTCAGCTTGAAGATCCCGGTTTTTATGATACTTTGGATGAAAAAGCAGGTCGACTGGCTGCCGGCCTTGAAAAAGTTGTAGAAAATACAGGCATCAACGCGGTTGTTGACAGGGTCGGGTCAATGTTGGGCCTGTTTTTCACCGACATTGACGTTAAGAATTTTGAGGATGCCAAAACCAGTGACCTTGAAATGTTTTCCGCCTATTACAAAGGTATGCTCCAAGAAGGCGTTTACCTGGCACCTTCCCAGTTTGAAGCTTTTTTTGTATCAGCGGCGCATAATGTGGATCATATTGATGCCACTGTCAGGGCTGCGGAAAATGTGCTGGAGGGGTTAAAGAAGTCGTAACCGTTCGCAGGTTCAGAGGTTCAAGGTTCATAGGTTAAAGGTTCGGGGCTAGTTAGTAAAGGTTAACAAAAAAAGCAACCCTGAACTTCTGAACTCTGAACCTCTGAACGCCTATAAAAAGTAAAAGGAGATAGTTATGGCCAGTTCCGGGGATATGCAGCATGTTGCGGGAGCGGAAAGTAAAAATGTTATCAATCAAATCAAGAATACGTTCGAGAATATGCCCCACGACATAGACATCTATATGTTTGCAAACAGGGCCGGCGATGATGTTTTTATTCAGGCCAATCGGCAGATCATTAGAGCCTTTCGGGAACTGACTTCAAGAATAACTTTCCGGGAATATGATTTGGAACATGATCTGGCCCGCAAATGGGATGTACAGAATTCACCCACACTGATGATTGCTCCGGAGCGGTATTCCATCCGGTGGCTCGGGGCGCCCATGGGCGAAGAAGGGCGCACTTTTCTAGAGACCCTGCTGCTTGTCGGTATGGGGCAAAGCAACTTGAGCGAGCAAGCCCTTAAAGTCATAAAAAAAATAGATACTCCCAGAGACATTAAGGTTTTTGTAAGCCCCACCTGTCCCTATTGTCCCCAGCAAGCCGTTAATGCCGTAAAGGCTGCCATTGAATTGCCGGAGCTGATATCCTTAGAGATCATTGACATCCAGTGCAACCCTGAAATAGCGCAGCAATATTCCGCACACAGTGTGCCCCAGGCGTTTGCCAATGACATTTTGATAGGAATGGGGGCACAGTCCGAGGAAGTCTTTGCCGCTTCCCTTGAGAAGATGGAGCCTCAAACCGTATTTATTCCGGAGAGCGATGCCGAACTGGTTGAAACCGACGTGGTCATCGTGGGAGGAGGGCCGGCCGGTTTGACGGCCGGCATTTATGCGGTTCGCAGCGGAATGAAGGCGGCTGTGATCGAGCGGGGAGTGTTGGGAGGACAGATCGCCACAACACCGGTTGTTGAAAACTATCCCGGTTTTACTCAGGTCGGCGGCAAAACTCTGGTTGATATCATGGTCAGCCATGCCTTAGAGTATGTGCAGATCTTTCAGGGTGAAGAAGTTGTTGATATTCAGCCCGGTGATACCATAAACGTCTTGACCAGCCGACGAAGGTTTCAGACCAAGAGCGTCCTGCTGGCAACCGGTGCCAGCCATGCACATTTAGGGGTTCCGGGGGAATCCCGGCTTGCGGGAAGGGGCCTGAGCTACTGCAGCACCTGTGACGGGCCGTTGTTTAAAGGAAAAAAAGTCGTGATGATCGGCGGGGGCAACAGCGCTGTTACAGAAGCCCTCCATCTTCATCATATGGGTGTCGATGTAACCCTGATACACCGGCGGGACACTCTGAGAGCGCAAGACTTTCTGGTAAAGAATTTAATGCAAAGCAACATACCGATTCTCTGGAATACGGAAGTAAAGGAGATTAGAGGGGAGGAGAGGGTTAAAGAGCTTCTTCTTTATAACAATAAAACCGATGAAGAATCGATATTGGAAACTAGTGGTGTTTTTGTGGCTATCGGCTACATGCCGGAGGTAACACTGGCCCAAAAGATCGGTGTGGAATTAACTGCCGAAGGTTACATAAAACGTGATGCAAAACATCGCACCAATATTTCCGGCATATATTCCGCCGGAGATGTGGAAGGCGGTTACAAACAGATTGTCACAGCGGCAGGCCAGGGATCTGAAGCCGCTTTGTCCATTTTTGAGGATCTGATCAACCCGTATTGGCTAAGGGGAGCAAAATAATACCTTGCACGAGCCGGAGGCTTTCATCTGCTGCGTTATTAAGGGCTCGCAATAGTTCACTATGGCTTCGCCCTTAAGTGCCTTGCATATGAAAGCCTCCGA
>JAQBHK010000364.1:0-4025 GCA_032127815.1 Desulfobacterales bacterium | reverse complement strand
CCTGTAGATGTCCCTGATCAGCAAACCGTGGACCGTTTTCTGCCTGAGTTTTCTCCCCGCATCCGTCTCGATACGGCGAATCCCTGTGCCTTCGGACAGATGGCGTCTCCGGCCTTTTATATGGAAATGCGTCGCGATATTCAGAAAGCCATGGAACAGGTCCCGCAGCGCTTTGAACAGATTGAAGCGGAATTTGCCGCCGTATTTAATCGCCGCTACGGGCCGGTTGAGCCGGTGGAGTGCGACGACGCCGAAATCATCATGGTGGCAACCGGCACGGCGGCCGGTACCTGCCGCCAGGTGATTTCCGATTTGCGCACACAGGGTGAAAAGGTTGGCATGCTCAAACTCAGAATGTTCAGACCGTTTCCAACAGAGATTATGCGCCGAATTCTGGGACCGGCCCGCAAAGTCGCCGTGCTCGACAGGAATTTTTCTTTTGGTGCCGGCGGTATCTTCGCCCAGGAAATCCGGGCGGCCCTGTACAATAGTGACAAGCGTCCTAAGGTATTCGGTTATATCGCCGGACTGGGGGGGCGCGATGTGACCCCCGAGACCCTTAAAGAGATCTATCGAATGACAAAAGAGAGCCGTGCGCCGGAGCAGGATAGTGTATGGGTAGGGCTTTCGGATTAACGATTTGCGATTGATGATTGATGATTGATGATTTGATGATAATCACGAAAACACGAAATTTTGAAAGCACGAAATAATATTTTAACTTTCGTGTCTTCGTATTTTCGTGCTTTTCCCTCGTCGGGTGCTTCGCGCGTGATAAATTTTATATTTCCGGTTTGTCCAAAATAGGAGTTTGATTGACGATGGCACAACTGAAAATTCCCGATGGGGAGTATATGTACTCCGGACATGTGGCCTGTCCCGGATGCGGTGCCGCGATTGCCATGCGGTTTGCCTTAAAAGCGCTGGGTGCCAAAACCATGGTGGTGATTCCGGCCTGCTGCTGGGGTGTGATTGCAGGTCCCTATCCGCAGTCTTCGCTCAAGGTGCCGATTCTGCAAACCGCTTTTGCCACCGCCGGGGCCACCGCCAGTGGTCTGCGGGCGGCCCTGGACATGCGGCAAGATACGGAGACCACCGTGATGGCCTGGGCCGGTGACGGCGGGACCTTTGATATCGGCATTCAGGCCCTCAGCGGGGCCGTGGAACGCAACGAAGATTTTATTTATGTCTGCTATGACAATGAAGCATATATGAATACCGGTGTCCAGCGCAGTTCGGCCACGCCCTTTGGAACCCGCACCACCACAACCCCCGGCCGGGGCTGGAAAAAAAGCCGTAAGAAAAATATGGTTGAGATCCTGGCAGCCCACCGCATCCCTTACGCCGCCACCGCCAGCATCGCTTTCCCCGAAGATATGATCCGCAAATTCAGCAAGGCCCGACAGATAAAAGGCGGGACAAGGTTTCTGCATGTGTTTGCCTCCTGTCCCACCGGATGGCGGATTCCATCTGAAATGTCGGTTAAAATCGCCCGGCTGGCGGTTCAAACCAATGTCTTTCCCCTGTATGAAGTCGAAGACGGCACCAATTACACCCTTAATTACAAAGGAGATCGTCCGGCAACAGACTATCTTAAGGCTCAGGGCCGTTTCAAACATCTGACAGACGCTGATTTTAAGCAAATTCAGCATATGGTGGATGAAGACTGGAACTTTTTGCTGCGCAAAATAGAGTGTTTTTAGAAAAACCAGTACCGCACTTGAGCGCTAACGCTCAAGAGAGGATTTTTAAATGACCCCCAAACCGACCTATGCAGAATTGGAACTAATAGTTAAAGATTTAAAGAAAGAACTTGCAGAGCACGATAGGATTGAGGAATCGTTGCGGGAAAGTGAGAACCGTTACAGCGCTCTTGCGGAAGCCAGCTTTGAAGGGATGTTGATTCATGACAAAGGCATCGTTCTCGATGCCAACAACAGATTCGCTGAAATGTTCGGATTCAGTATTGCCGAACTTATGAAAATCAATGCATTTGAACTGATCGCTCCCAAAGACCGTGATGCCGTCCGTAAGCATGCAGCGGAAGAAGACAAAAGACCCTACGAGGCCCTCGGACTTAGAAAGAATTTGTCAACATTTCCAATGGAAATAAGAGCCGGGCACATGCTGTACAAAGGCCACAGAGCGCGGGTAGCTGTCGCCCATGACATTACCGATCGTAAGCGGACTGAAGAGGGGCTGCGCGCAAGTGAAGAAAAATACAGATTATTAATAAAGAATCTTCCCAGCATTGTGTGCCGGGGATACAAGGATTGGTTTGTCGAATTTATTGACAATAAGGTTGAAGTCTTAACAGGCTATAATGCTCATGATTTTAATTCCGGCAAAATGAAGTGGTCAGATATTGTTTTTAAAAAAGATCTTATCGCTGCAAGACGAAGTTTTATTCAGGCCCTCAAAACGAATAAATCCTACATAAGGGAGTATAGAATCAGATCCAAAGCCGGTGGCATCTTTTGGATTCAGGAAAGAGGATATATAGTTTGCGACAGCCAAGGCGAGATTGAATATATCAGCTGTGTCTTTTTTGATGTCACCGAAACAAAAAAACTTCAATCTCAAGTCCAACAGTCTCAAAAGATGGAATCCATCGGCACCTTGGCAGGGGGCATAGCCCATGATTTCAATAATATACTTTCGGCTGTGATCGGGTATACTGAAATAGCTTTAGATGAAACCGATCAAGACACATCACTGTATAAGAATTTGCAGCAAGTCCTCAAAGCCGGCGAGCGCGCCCGAGATCTGGTTCAGCAAATTCTGACATTCAGCCGCCAGGCCGACCAGGAGCTGAAACCGGTTCAAGTAAAAGTGATCATAAGGGAAGTCCTCAAGCTTCTTAGAGCGACCTTACCCACCACCATCGAGATTAAACAGGATATCTCAAGCAAATCCGCCGTACTGGCCGATCCGACCCAGATACATCAGGTGTTAATGAATATCTGCTCCAATGCCGGTCACGCCATGCAGGAAAAGGGCGGCACACTCGGGATCAGCCTGAGCAATGTTAAACTTTATGCTGACTTTACGGCTAAACATCCGGAGATAACACCCGGGCCTTATCTGCAACTGACGATCAGCGATACCGGTCACGGCATGCTGCCCGAAGTTCTGGAACGAATCTTTGATCCTTTTTTCACAACCAAGGAAAAAGGCGAAGGCACCGGCATGGGACTTGCGGTAGTTCATGGCATAGTAAAAAGCCACAGCGGTACAATCACCGCTTACAGCCATCCGGGAAAAGGTTCTACTTTCAACATTTACCTCCCCATGATTCAAGAAGATGCGGCAGCTGAAATCCGAAAGAAAGAATTGCTGCCCACCGGAACCGAACGCCTCCTTTTAGTTGACGACGAAGAAGCAATTGTAAATTATGAAAAGCAACTTCTTGAATCTTTGGGCTATGAGGTTGTTACAAAAACCAGCAGCATTGTAGCTTTGGAATTATTTAGGGCACAAAAAGAGAGATTTGATCTTGTCATTACCGATATGACCATGCCCCGAATGACCGGTGAAAACCTGGCAAAAGAGCTAATGAAAATAAGGCCGGATATTCCGATTATCCTCTGCACAGGATTCAGCGCCAAGATGGATGAAAAAAAAGCCATGGCTATGGGCATCAGAGCTTTTGTCTTAAAGCCGATTTTAAAACAAAAGATTGCCAGGGTAATTCGGGCGGTGCTTGACGGCTGATGGTGTACCTGATCCCTGACCCCTCCCTAATTGTGTTTTGCCACAATTAGGGTGCCATTATGGTTGCATCAAGCTGAAAAGCTTAAGTTTTTTGCCGGGTTTGCCGATATATATCCCGAGATGCCGAGACAAGAGGATTTTTTATTTGACTTTTAGTGTTTAGCGTTTTAACAAGCGGATGAACATTATGTAGCTCAAACGAAATACAAACCTGCAAGACACCTGATGAGTGGCCTTTTGTAAATTCATCAAAACTTGACATTTTGACATATTAAGCGATGGATAATCCTGAAATAATACGAGATAAACGC
>JAQBHK010000363.1:0-3788 GCA_032127815.1 Desulfobacterales bacterium | reverse complement strand
TACTGTCAGCAACTCCCGTCCGATTACATATCCAAAAGTGGTGCACAATTCAATCTTATTGTCTAATCTACTTTTAAAACGAAATTATCTATGATATTATCCTGAACTTAAAACCTAAAACGTAATGAATTAGACTTTTTTCGAATTCATCATCATTGATATAAAATATGACCAAACTCTCATCTCAACAATTATTCAGGCACCCCGCTCTGGTTGTAGCACCCTCTAAATTAGGCCACGGCGTTTTCACAACCGAATATATTCCAGCCGATACAACACTTGAAGAGTGTCATCACTTGCGCATCAAGGAGGAAGATTGCTCGGGTATTATAGATGATTACGTTTATGCTCTAGGTCAGGAACATAACGATTCGGAAAACGAGTCCAAAGACTACTCGCTTCCCTTGGGGTGGGGAAGCATTTTTAACCACGCTGATGAACACAACACCGAATATTGGCACGAAACAGAGCGGGACCTGATCGTATTCCATACTATCAAAGACGTCTCTGCCGGCGAGCAGCTTTTTATCAATTACGGCAAGGCTTGGTGGGAGACGCGCGAACGCACACCCGACAACGGCAAATGAAACCGCGTTGTTAATGCTGCGATTACATTTATATATCCCTGGTAATGCGCAACTCATTTCCGCCGGTAGTTTCAATGATCACATTAACCTGATTGCCCACCTGGCCTACAGTGATCTTCCTGGCTTGTTTCTGGTGCTTTTTTACAATACCGGAAAGCGTTTTTAGCAATGCGGCGCCGGCTTTGCAGCTCTCACCTAACAACTCCAGTGGTCCGATCGAATCGGATGCCCGCAGCGGAGCCTCGCCCAGCATTTCCATTTTAAAAGCTGCAAAATCCTCAAACCGGTCTTCCGGATTCTTTTCAAGGGCTTTGAGAATCGCATCGCTGATTTCCTGAGGCAGGTCTGCAATCTCATCCGGCGGAGCTGGAACCGTGTTTAAATGGGCCATAATCATTTCCATCGGATTGGTCGTTGGAAACGGGTGTTTACCGGCAAATATCTCATAGAACACAAGGCCCAACGAGTAAATGTCCGCACGGTGGTCCACGTCATCGGTTTTAGTTTCGTCAAACCGTTCGGGTGCCGTATATGCAGGCGATATCATAAATAAGGAGGTTTGCTGTGATTCGGAAGAAGACAGTCTGGCGATGCCAAAATCCATGATTTTTACCGCCCCTTCCGTAGTCAGAGTGATGTTTTCCGGTTTGATATCCCGGTGAAGCACTTGTTTTTGGTGTGCATAATGTAAAGCATCCAGAGCCTGTGACGCAATCCGGCGTGCTGTCTCAAAGGGCAGAGGGCCGTTCTGTTCCTTAAGCAGCTTCTGCAAATCGGTTCCCTGGACAAAATCCATTACAATGGCGTAATTCCCTTCTTGAGGGAAAAAATCGATAAACTTGCAGATATTCGGATGGTCCATCTTGGACAGGTTAATGGCCTCGTGAAAGAATTTCCGCACGGCCCTGTCGTTATCCAAAATGTCCGGGTTCAATACCTTGACGGCCACTGGCAGGCCGTCTGTCTGTGTGGCTTGCCAGACCGAACCGAATCCGCCTTTTCCCAGCAGCTTGACAACTTCATAATTGCCGAATTTCTTAGTTTCGGAAGGGGCTGTGGGTTCCTTTCCGGCGAAGGTTTCTGCTTTGACCTCCAGCGGCGGTTCAACGCTCGCATCCTTTATGTGGTCACGACCCGGCTTGGCTGGAAACGGTTCTGCTGCTTGCAATGCATCCATCAGCGAGCCGCTGTCGAAAAAAGCGGTTTCATCATGATCAGGATCAAAATCTGGCTCGGGCTCAGCTTTAGAGGGCTCTGCTGCTTGCAACTCATCCATCAGCGAGCCGCTGTCGAAAAAGGCGGTTTCATCATGATCTGGCTCAGGCTCTGCTTGAGAGGGCTCGGCTGCTTGCAATTCATCCATCAACGAGCCGCTGTCAAAAAAGACGGTTTCCTCATGATCAGGATCGAAATCGGTATCAAGCTCGGGCTCGGGTAGAGAGGGTGCCGCTGCTTGCACCACGTCCGTCAGTACAATGGTAGCGGAAAGGCTTTTTCCCTCAGAATCAGGCTCGGGTGGCGATGGTGCCGCTGCTTGCACCTCATCCGTTTGCACCTCGTCCGTTAATGGAATAGTGTCAAAAAAATCTGCTTCTTTACTATCAGACCCGGATGCAGAGGGTTCAAATTCATCTAATGCATCTATCAGTGCAAAGCTGTCTAAAAATTCCGCTTCCTGATTATCAGACTCGAGTTCGGCAGGTTCGGCTATAGGCTCATTTTCCAAAGGGGAACGACCTGAATCGTTGGAGACATCTGCGGGTTTAGCTTTTGGGATATTGTTTTGTGTCATCGTCCCTCTCCCTGCATTCAAAAAGGTATGGTTACAAAAACAGGCAAAAATGTACCCCTTGCAATTACCAAAAAATGGGAAATAAAAAAGATAGGAAATTGCTTTTGGATGGAAGCATCCATTTGTAATTTAAGCAACATCAAAATCACAGATACCAGGGACAAGCAAGGTTGTCAACCTCCGCTTTGGCTCCAAAATTTGCCCTCGTTTCCTCCAACCAAAATAAACATTATAACCCTAATAGAGCAAAAACGCTCTATTGAAAGTTGTCAGGGGTCGGAGATCAGGAAACAAATTCCATCTGAATTTTATAACGCTCGTCTAAAGGAGATATAACCCATAAAGCAAAAATATTTTTTGCCCCTTGATGCCGCGAATCCGGCGCATCCTCGATTTTAGCTCAATTGAGGTTTTATCCTTTTATTTCATTAATTTTTTCGGTTAGTTCTGGGACGAAATCGAGGATATCATCCACAATACCCACATCTGCTATCTGGAAAATGGGGGCTCTGGAGTTTTTATTTATGGCCACAATAAAAGGAGAGCCTTTAATACCGCCAATATGCTGGAATGATCCGCTGATCCCCAATGCCATATATACTTTCGGTTTGACCGTCTGACCCGAAGTCCCGACCTGACGCGATTTTTCCAGCCATTTAGCATCTACTATGGGACGGGAGCAGGAGACATCAGCGCCCATAGCCTCGGCCAGATCAGATACAATTTCAAGGTTATCTTCATCTTCGATTCCGCGTCCCACCGAAACAAGAATTTCGGACTTGGTAATATCGACATCGCCAACCTCGGCCGCTATAACCTCCAGAAAACGGCGGGCACCTCCCAAAAGGCCCCCTTCCATGGCGTCAGCGGTCTTGTCGAGCACTTGGCCGCCGGCATTTTTGCTTTCATCCGGCGCAAAAGATCCCGGGCGGACGGTAATCACGGCCCCTTGGGAAATATCACAAAGCACATGGGTGCTTACTTGTCCACCGTACTCTTCGCGAACAGCCTTTAGTTTGCCATTGGCTATGCCTTCAAAATCGACTGCATCCGGAAGGTAGGCGGCATCAAGCTTGATGGAAAGGCCCGCAGCCAGATCCATTCCAAAATGATCGTGGGCAGCAAGCACAATGCAACCTTGCGGCAAGATACGGACCAGCATACCCCGCAGAACTTCTGCGTTGACATACGCAAGGGCCTCGTTGTCTATCTTCCAGACCTGGGCATAAGATGCGGCAATTTCATTACAAACCGCATCAAGTCCGGCCCCCGAACCTGCCACTATGGCACTGATTGAAGCCTCAGGGTTCAGTTTTGCGGCCGCTGTGAGCATTTCAAGGGCCGTATCGTCGGCCACTCCATCCTCGTAAAGTATATATGCAAAAACCGGTTGGGTCATTATTTTATCC
>JAQBHK010000362.1:0-6045 GCA_032127815.1 Desulfobacterales bacterium | reverse complement strand
GCGATAAGAACGAACTTAGTTCAATAATAGAATCCCACTGGGAAAAGACGTCTTCTTATCTGTCGATTACGTCTCTTAAAAAGTATAAATGGAAAATACCCGCTGAAATCTGTCTTAGTGTGGTCCTGGCCTTGATCTTCTGGGTGGCGCTGGCCACATCATATGCCCGCATATTTGAAAGAAACGTCATTATTCCGGTTGAATATATGGCTATTCCTCAAAACCTTGTCCTGGTCGGCAACAAACCGACGGAAATCAGGCTGCATGTAGCCGGTCCCAAGCCGGATCTCGACGCTTTTAGTGCTGCCCAGTTAAGCGTTAAGATCGATTTATCGAATGCAATGGCAGGCAGACAAACCCTTGCTGTCAGCGAGGAGAGTATTAAACTGCCTAAAAAGGTTCGAATACTCGAAATGCAGCCTGCCAGCTTGTCTATTTCACTGGGAGAAATTTTGCAGAAAGAACTGATTGTAAAACCTCAGTTGGTGGGCAGACTGCCTAAAGGGGTGGAACTTGTATCGGTAGATGTCAGCCCGAAAAAGGTGAACGCTATGCTTCCGATTGGTTTCGATAAAAAAGGAGAAATGAGTTTAATGACCACCCCCATATACTTGGAGGGTATCAAGGAGGACGCCACGCTTTTCTGCAAAATAATAGGAACTTCCGACATATATCCGGCTGACAAAAGATGGCCGGATGTTCAAGTACAGATCAAGGTAAGCGTCAAAGCTGAAAAAAGAAATTAGACCCTTTGCCGGTTTCAAAGGTCTCAAGAAATCATACCAGATGGTTTTGGAACAAAACCGCCAGACTGAGGAATGCCAGAAACCCCAGGACATCGGTTACGGTCGTTAGAATGATGTTGGAACTCTGGGCAGGATCCCAACCCAACCGTTTCATTAATATGGGGATTGAAGCCCCGGACAACCCGGCAAAAAGGAGATTTAAAAACATACCCAGGCCGATTACCAAACCAAAGTATGGATTCCCTTGCCAGATCCAGGCGATAAAGGCTGTAACCGTACCGATAACGGCACCGTTGATGGCACCCAGCCGGCATTCTTTTAAAATCAGACTAAAAGTTTTGTCCGGTGATATTTCTCTCATCACCAGCCCGCGCATGACCACGGCAAGCGACTGTGCACCGGCATTGCCGCCCTGACCTGCAATAACAGGAAGAAAGACCGCCAGGATAGTGAGTTTGGCAATCATACCTTCAAACAGGGCCACAACCGCGGCAGCCAAAAAGGCGGTTGCAAGATTGACATGCAGCCACGGCAGGCGTTTTTTGATAGAAAAAAGAGTGCTGGAAAAAACACGCTCATCACCGCCGGCACCAAATATTTTTTGGAGATCTTTGGTAGCCTCTTCCTGAATACCCTGCAGCATTCGTTCGGCTTTAATGATGCCAACGATGTGATTTTCACTGTCCACAATCGGTGCTGCAAAAAACTTTCTTTTGGACAACTCGTTGGCGGCTTCTTGTCGATCAACGAAACTGTTAATAGAAAAAACATCTTTACGCATAATCGCTTCAAGCGTTTGATCGGACGATGCCAGCATTAAATCGCGCATATTCAAAACGCCGATAAGGTGATGGTCGTCGTCGACAACGTATGCATAGGATGCGGGAAACCTTTTTTTCACCATCAAGCGGATTTTTTCAATCGCTTCCTGAGCTTCCAGGTTTTTGTGGAATGATAAAAAATCAGTGGTCATGATGCGACCGACGCTTCCCTCCGGATAGGCCAGCATATCAATTATCTGCTCCTTCAAACTGCCGGCAATATGCTCCTGCATGCGCTCTTGGGCATTCGGGGGAAGATGCATTAAAATAGAGGCTGCCAACTGGGGGGTGAGGGCGGAAACCAAATCTCGTAAAAGCAGGACATCTAAGTCTTTCAACAGCGTGGCGGCAAAACTTATCTGAAGGTGTTTTATCGCCCGCGCCGCGAGTGGCACGGGCAGTGATTTCAATACGTTAGCAGCGTTCTTCACTCATTTTTTCCAGACTTTGTGAAGCGGCAATGGTATCGTATTCCATAAACTTTTCGACCAAAGGCAGCAAATAATTTTTTTCTATCATTATAATTTCCCGAGGTTATGATGATCAGAAAGGACCGTTTAATTAATTCCTGCGGAGTCTATGCGTGTTTTTCAGATATCGCTCCACGGCTGTTGTCTCTGGACATTTTAAAAAAAAAAGTGTATTTAAACATACTATTAACGGAAACCGTTACTTTTTACATTACGCACCTTTTTTGCTGCGTCCAACCTTATCGATTCTAACACGGTCTGGTCTTATCGAACTTATGTAATTTACCATGTTGCCTTTAAAATGAAAAGCATCCTTTTGGTTGTCGGTAGTGAATAAAAGCACATTTTGAGAATCGATTGGTATGGGTATAAAAGCTTTTTGGATCAATTTGTATCAGCGGCCGGCTTGCGGCAGTGCCGTGCGGCGCTTGGAGCACAATGAAATTAACCGCCCAGAGGGCGGGGCGGGAGCGTGTTATTATGGAAAGCCATCAAAAAGTTTTGTTGATTGATGCTGCTACGGCATTTTACCGCATCAATCGGTTTACTGTGGGTGAACCGTTTTTCGGCCCAATCGATCTGGGCCTTCATCTTGCCGGCCGGTACAGATCATTGAATATTGGAACAGGACTACTGGCAGGATCTATCTTTCCAGGCTCAAACCGTCTGATTTTCAATGGCTTTTCTCCATGCTGGACCGGTTTTTACGTTTCGTCCATTTCTGGATGCTTTTGTTTATAATGCATATGCTCGTAATGGCTGGATGGTTCCCAACCAGTACTGGACTCCGGGCGTGCTTTCACCCATGCCGATTATGGGAAAATATTATATGTACTATGGAAAAGATTTTTTGCCGCCGCGTGATCTCGGCCGAAAAAACGCTGATCGTTTCCAAAAAGAATTAATCATGGACAATCTGGGTATGTGCCGGTTTCATAGGGGTTGGGCCGAAGAGATGATCCCGGATATTTTGGAATCTCTCTATGGACTTAAGAAAAATTTTTTAAAAACGATCTCTATAACGGCCAGCCGTATTAACGGCCGAAATTCTTCTGTTTTTGGGGAATCTGATAGAAATACCGATTTAATATACACGTTTTTAAAAAGAAAACAGACCGTTGAAAACAATAACGACGCTGAGCTTGCCAAATGGATTGGAAAATTTGAGGCAGACAAAAAAGAGGCTGCGTTAAATTTTTGGTATGAAATTCATAAAGGTATCCATGAATCGCTGAAAGAATATTAAACAGCGACTTGCGCACAGGGATTTGAGACATAATTTATCTTCACTGGTTATCTAAACTTGCTTAACCCGGCGCTACTGCAGTTTACCTCTTTTTTTATAAAATTGAAAAGTTTGGCATGCATATTGCTGATAATTTGTCGGCCCCCAGGCCAGAATATACAACCTGGATAGTTTAACGAGTTTGACGAGGTTTAAATGCCAAAGGATATCGAATCCAGAGAAACCCTTAAAAATGCACTGAGCAATATTCGCCGGCAGCGCAAACTGGCCGACTATGATCGGGCCAAAACGTTGCGGAGGCAATACGCAGCAGAACTCAGCGTGGTGCGCGATGCGTTGAATTCATCCGTAAACGGTGTGATTATCGCCGATTTGGACGGTAACATCCGCTATGTCAACAACTCCTTTTTGAGGCTATTTGAGTATGGCGGCAAAGCCGATGTCTACGGCAAAAATGCAGCCGATTTATTTGTTTCAAAGAAGGTCAAGATATTTGCCGATGTTAAGGCCATTATCGACCGTTCAAGCGGGGAGACCGAAGAATTTGAAGTGCTGCGCCCGGACGGAACTTCGTTTCCCGTAGAGGTGTCGGCCTCATATGTTGCCGACAGCGAGGGAAGTGTTGTCGGCCGCATGGCATCGTTTTCCGATATCTCCAGACGAAGGCAGGCCGAGGAAGAAAAAAGAAAGTTAGAGGTCCGGCTCAACGAAACTCAGCGTCTGGAGGCCATTGCTACGTTAGCCGGCGGCGTTGCCCATGAATTCAGTAACGTGCTGCAAGGGATCATGGGGAACCTTGAACTGCTTCAGGAAGACTTCGGCGACAATATCGGCGTCAAAGCATACGCTGACAACATGCAGGCCCATGCGCAACGGCTGCTACAGCTAACCAGGCAACTGCTGGCGTTTGCTAAAGGCGGTAAATATCAAGTAAAAAAAGCAGCGACAAACGATCTCGTAACAGAGACCATGGAATTGCTCCGGCACTCGATTGCACCCCGTATTCAGATAGAACCGGAGCTTCAAGTCGATACGTATGACATTGAGGTCGATACCATCCAGTTGCAAATGGTCATCTCGGCGGTGGTGCTAAACGCCGTGGAAGCCATCGAAGGCTTGGGAAGGATTTCAATTCGAACGAAAAATTTTGAGACTGTCGGGGAATCCGGCAGTGGGCCCGAGGGGCATGCGCTGGATCGTTATATTTGTGTGACGATAGAGGATACCGGGAAGGGCATGGATGAAATTACCAGGAAAAGAATATTCGATCCCTTTTTTACTACAAAATTTCAAGGTCGCGGTCTCGGCATGGCGGCCGCCCACGGTATCGTCGAAAACCACAACGGCTGGATTGAAGTCGAATCACAGCCGGATAAAGGAACTTGTGTGAAAATCTATCTGCCTGCTGCTGAAGATCAAAGGTAGGGCGGATGGTCTAAATGGAAATGGCATTGATCAATTGTTTGTGACTGTTGGCAACGCTTTGTTGGGTGATGCCTAAACTGGAGTCCCTGAAATTGGGCTTGACGAGCACGGGAAAACTAAACGGCAGGCTGAACGAAGTGTCATCCGGTTCAATAAAAACGCTTCGGGAACCGGAATATCCATCTCCTTGGCAATGCCGCGCACCAGCGATTTGTCATAACAGAATGCCAGGCACCGGGAAGACGCTGCCGGTTTGCGCAAAGGGAACGCTCACGGCAGGTCTTAGGTATTATCGGCAAAAAAGAGGATTTGAAACGGATGTGCGAACTCTTAGGTCGCTGAAATGCCTGGCAGACGTTTTAATTCATCGGCAAGCAGGATCCGGCAGTACCGGCAAAACTGATCAGACTTGCGATCCACATCTTTGATGCTGCGGCAGTAATGCATAATGCAGGCGTGATCCTGACAATGGCGCAGATCAAAGGTATGGCCCAATTCATGAATGGCTTCTTTGACAACGCGCCGGTTAAAGCTTTCAACGGCGCTCATGGCCAGGTCTTCATTGAGCCGGTGCGTTGATATGATGCAGGTTTCCCCCCCCAATTGTGCCTCGCCATAAACGTGGGTCAAGATAGGAATAAACAGGTCTACACGGGTGATGGCAAGGATTTTGACAACCCCGGCCGGCGCCAGGCCGGCCAGTTTATCAAGAATTAAAGTCGAATGGTACTGGCTGCGGCCTGTATCCAGAGCAAACTCCACATCCTGCAAGAGAGATTTTATGGCGGTTCGACAGCCGAATATTTTCTGGATGTCCCTGGCAACCAGGTTCAAAAGCTCGGGAGCCAGCTTTTCGACCGGAGAAATCAAAATGCTATGTTCGGATAGGGTATTCAAGCCGGCTTGTTTATTTGGTAGCGTTTGATTTTGCTATACAGGGTGGAGCGATCAATGCCAAGAATTTTGGCACTTTTGGCGATATTCCACTGGTTCTCAGTGAGTGTCTGAACAATATGGGCCTTTTCAATTTCTTTAAGGGTGTTGCCGTGGGGGGCAGCTAAATGTTCAGGACGAAAAATGGGCAAATCTTCCGGTTTAATTTCGCGGCTTTTGCTCATAACCACGGCCCGTTCAATGGCGTTTACCAATTCTCTTACATTGCCCGGCCATTCATAAAGCATCATCTCATCCATGGCCTCCCTGCTGACCCGGTCGATGTTCTTGTTGGTTTCTTGTGCATAACGGCGGATGAAGTGTTCGGTGAGCAGCGGAAGGTCTTCTTTTCGTTCGCGCAGACGAAATTGCCGAACTACATTTTGCCGATTTACCCGGCGGTC
>JAQBHK010000361.1:0-3923 GCA_032127815.1 Desulfobacterales bacterium | reverse complement strand
TATCCCTTCCTTCTCGAGCAAAGCCCGCTTCATTTCAAGGCCTCCCTGGTAGCCGCCAAGATGCCGGTCTGAACGAATGGCCCGGTGGCAAGGCACGATCAGGGGAAACGGATTGTTCGCCAGGGCATTCCCCACAGCCCGCGCTCCGTTTCTTTTACCCAGATATTCTGCGATCAGCCGATAGGTACTTATGCTTCCTCGCGGAATCCGGTGCTCCGCCCGCAGAACAAGCAGTTGAAACTCGGTACACAGGCTCAGGTCTGCAACATCAAGCGAAAAATCGATCGCCTCGCCTTCAAGAAACCCTTTGATTGCGGTCGCTAAATGATCAATCTCTGCGCAGGAAGACGCCTGCGAATCCGGATATAGTTCAGACACCCGATCTTCAGCAGACAACCCGGGCTTTGAGAGCAAAACCCGGACGATTTTAGGATTGTCATTCAGGTCGATCCAGATGACTCCAACAGACCCAAAAGGAGTCGGCTTTATTATCTTTCTATTAATTTGTCTCACAATGTTCTGCTTTATCCGCATTGTATCAGGATGACCCGAGACATCAAGTATGTTCTTTTTCATTCCAATTTACTCCGAAACCTGAAATTATATACTAAACTTCTTCTCGTTATTACACGAGGGGACTTGATCACCCTGATATTCTCTTCTTGACTTCTTTAACTATTAGCCGAAGTACCTCACCGGTTTTTCCATGGATCACAACATCGGCAAGATGATCAAGCGGTGTAACCGTCATGTTGATGATGATCAGTTTTGCGCCTGCCTCATGGGCATACCTGGGCAGATAAGCGGCCGGGTATACCACCAGGGAAGAACCGAGCGTAAGCATCAAATCACATGCCTGTGACCTGCGCATGGCCTCATTCATTTCCTCTTCCGGCATGGACTGCCCGAATGAAATGGTGGCATCCTTTAAAAATCCTTTACATTCGCGGCAATGAGGCACTTCAATTTTATAGTTTTCTTCCAGAAGCTTCTGAATCTCCTCCCGCGGATACATCCTCTGGCAATTCAGGCAGACTGCAAAGGCGTTGTTGCCGTGAATCTCGATAACCTTTTCGGGCAAGTTGCCTGCCTTATGGTGCAGACGGTCGATGTTTTGAGTGACTATGCAATTGAGCTTTCCCATTTTCTCCAGTTCAACCAGAGCAAGATGGGTTTGGTTGGGTGAGGCATCCCGGAAAACCGGATAGGTGGCCTTGCTCCTTAACCAGTATTTGCGGCGAGCCTCCCCGCTTTCTATAAAATCCTGATAGTAAACAAGCTCATATTTTTCCCAGATCCCTCCCGGACTGCGAAAATCGGGAATTCCCGATTCCGTGCTTACTCCTGCGCCCGTAAAAGCCACAATCTTTCGGGAGCGCTCCAGTAAATCTGCGGCACGTTTAATTGCATCTTCCATATTTCATCCCTCATACTCACATGTAGACATCATTTGTTTGCGTCTTAAATTAAGGCTTACTCCGGGCTTTGAACCGAAACAGCGAGCGCATTACCCGCTGCCCCCTGGCGCCTTTCGCCTGGTTCGCTTCGCCTGGAGTAATGTTCGACGCTTCAACGCACAAATCCGAAGTAACCAAACAAGAGTCCGAGTGAGAGCGTAACATACGGAAAAATCTTCAGGGCCCTTCCTGTAAGAAATGGTTCGGACAAACGCCGAATGAATTTTGGAAAGGCTATTATAAGGAAGCCTTTTATGAGGGACAGCCAGCCTATAATCGTTATCAGAACAGTCCAGTCTCTCCCCCAGAGATTGTGATAGTGCACGATCAGGAATCCAATTATAACGGCCATGAAGCCCATCATGTAGGTCAGTGCAGCGTTCTTGTACATATCGTCCGCAAGCCCGCGATAATAATCTCTGTCGGAAAAACCACATAGAGAAGCTGACAAATATATCACCGCTGAAATTTTTGCTATGAGTATGGATAGTTCCATATTATCCTCCTGATTGCGTATAGCATAATGCTTCAGTTTTATAACACTTGTAACGAGATCTTTGCATAACACCCCCTTTTGCCCGATTTATTTAAAGACTTGGTTTCTGGTTTGTAGTTTCTGGTTTTTTCTTTTAACCATGAACCTGAGCCTTAAATATAGCCTTCCTTGTACTTGGCCAAAATTGGGCATTCTTCACAGGTCTCGTAACGCGGCGGGTTGAAAATACATTTCTTATATATCACACTTGTTAATTATATTGAAGTACCGTTTATTTTATCCATATTTACAATAGATTGTTTTCATCCGGTTTGATTTGAATATTCCCATAGTGCCGCCGGAAATTTCAGTTGCATTTCCCTGGTACCTGTTTACAATCAGGGAGTAGTGAACCGGCAAAACATATCGGGAGGTTCATGAATGGATCGATAATCAGTGGCACAAAGATGAACGCCACGAAATAACCCGCGTGTTCGAATAGAGTCAAATATTAAGTGCAAGTATCGACAGGATGTATGGAAAGGAAAGCGGCATGGAAACCCCTGAAACCTTAAAGACCCGCACCTCACGAATCACCAGCTTTCTTGGCTTGCAGCGAAGCACCGTCGGAGTGCTGGCCATGGTAGTGCTGGTTGGCATGGGCGAACGGATGGCCGAACGTTTTCTGCCCATCTATATGCTGGCCCTTGGAGGTGGTGTGCTGGCCATTGGTTTTTTGCAGGCCATGGACAACCTGCTCTCGGCCCTCTACTCGTTTCCGGGGGGCTACCTGTCGGACCGCATCGGCATCAAAAAATCGCTGTTGATCTTCAACCTGATAGCCATGGCCGGTTTCGCACTGGTGATCCTGGTTCCCGCCTGGCAGGCGGTTCTGGCTGGGGCGGTGCTGTTTATTTCCTGGTCGGCCATATCGCTTCCGGCCACAATGAGCCTCATATACAAGGTCCTGCCCACTAATAAGCGCACCATGGGCGTCAGCATGCATTCCCTGGTGCGCCGCATCCCCATGGCCATAGGTCCCATTCTCGGCGGCATCTTCATCAGCGTATGGGGCGAACGCGACGGAGTGCGCCTGGCATTCGTGGCAGCATTTACCATGTCTGCCATTGCCCTGGTATTACAACAGAGGCTCATCGAAAATGACAGGCCGGTTGAACCGTCCTCAGCAGATGTGTGTGGTCTGGTTCCTGAAAAAAACCCGTTGAAGTTACTTCGCCTGATGGGCCCGGAGATGAAAAATCTTCTGATAACCGACATCCTGATACGCTTCTGCGAACAGATTCCGTACGCATTTGTGGTAGTCTGGTGCATGAAGATCATTGCCGCACCAGTATCGGCTGTCCGGTTCGGTCTCCTTACCGGCATAGAGATGGCCACCGCAGTGCTGGTTTACATCCCGGTGGCGTATATGGCGGACCGGAGCGCCAAAAAACCATTTGTCACTATTACATTCATCTTCTTCACGCTCTTTCCGCTGGTGCTCATGTACAGCCGATCGTTCGAATGGCTGATTCTGGCGTTCATTCTAAGGGGGCTCAAGGAGTTCGGCGAGCCGACCCGCAAGGCTCTGATCATGGACCTTGCCCCGGACAACTGCAAGGCAGGAATGTTCGGCCTCTACTATCTGATCCGTGATGTTTTTGTTTCCATTGCCGCCATGGGCGGCGCGTTTCTCTGGCTGATCAGCCCGGAAACGAACCTGATCACAGCATTTATCTTCGGTATAATCGGAACTCTGGGGTTTGCGATTTTTGGCCGCGACGTCCAGACGCCAGCAGGCAAAAAGGAGGTTTTCAACGGCACCAGTTCTTGAGCCGTCGCACAATTGCTTCAATGGTCGGCGTACATTCGACATGGAATTTACTCGCAGAATGCAGACAGAATTTCGCCGAAGTAAATCCTGTGATAGTCATTCGCCGCATAGTTATCCTGAATTGTCTTGTCAACAAAACCGCGAGGATCCATGTCCT
>JAQBHK010000360.1:0-4447 GCA_032127815.1 Desulfobacterales bacterium | reverse complement strand
GGTCTTACCGAGGCGATCTGCACCTTGTTAGGCCACCCGCGGGAGTGTCCTCATGGTTCTCCGATACCGGCGGGAGATTGCTGCCAAAGAGCCGAAAATTCAGTAGAAACGTTTGTCAAGTCGCTGGATGCCCTGGCGGTGGGAGATGAGATCAGAATATCCTTTATCCGGAAAAGTGATCCGGTCTTGATGGGCAAGCTGGTCTCCTTCGGCGTCTCGCCCGGGAAAAAAATTAAAATCCGCCAAAAGTATCCCGCTTATGTCATTCAGATCGATAATACGCAGATAGCCCTGGAGAAGGATATTGCCGCTGGGATCTACGGACTGAAAATATAAGAAACGCCGAGGAGTTATTTGTGGAGCAATGGCAATTGGTTGGTTTGTTGATGCTTTCAGCGATGATCATGGAGTTCGTTGACAGCTCCCTCGGGATGATGTATGGCACGGTCCTGTCTCCCCTGTTGATATTGTTTGGTATAGATGCAAAAGTTGTCGTCCCCTCTTTGCTGATATCCCAGGCGCTGGGCGGCTTTATGGCTTCCTATCGTCATCACAAGTTCAATAATGCAGATTTTTCCAAAGGGTCGCTTGATCACAAAATTGCCACTACATTAATCTGGTTTGGAGTGATCGCCACAGTGATTGGGGTGTATGTATCGATCTCCATTTCACCAAAAGTTTTAAGTACCTATATCGCCTGCCTGGTTATCGGCATTGCGGCGCTTATCTTTTCCGGGGTTACTTTCCGACTTTCCAATATCAGCCTCAGACTGCTCGGAGCCGTCAGCGCTTTCAATAAGGCATTATCCGGAGGGGGATTTGGCCCTTTGGTTGCGGGAGGGCAACTCGTCTTGAAGGATCGCGACGAAAAAGGGGCCATCGGAGCGACTGATTTTGCCGAAGCGCCCATCTGTCTGCTCGGTTTCATGTTATGGGCTCTCATGAAGGGGATCCCCGATTTGACGGTCATGCTGCCGCTGTGTATAGGCTCCGTTGTGGGCGGTTTTTGGGGCCCCAAAGCCTTGAGTTTGCTTAAAACGAAGAACAAGCTTAAATTCGTTCTGGGATTTCTAATCCTGATCGAGGGTGTTTGGGTTTTGTATAAAGTGTGGCTTAAATAAGTACGTTTTTCATCCCGGATCACCAGGAGACTGCAAGATGAATAAGCCAATATTACATGAGGCTACGAGGATTATCCAGTGCGCCGACACTGCCATAGTCAATAATCTGCTGCTTTCCCTGTTGAATGACAAGCTAAAGAAGTTTGGCGTGATAACCTCCATTTCTATTGATTCAAAAAGCAAATCAATCGCCATGGAAGGTGAATTACAAGGCGACGGCAGGCCGATCAGCATCAGGATCAAAGAGTATATGATCGTGCCGGATGGCGATTGCAGCCTGCTAACAATCGGTGACATCTACTGTTCCCAAAAATGGGTGAATGTTATCGTCAAGAAATTTTTGGCCAAAGGAAAACTCTCCATTCCTCTCTCTCCGGATTTGCTTGGGCAAATACTATAAAGAACTCTTAAAGGCGCACCGAGATAGGAGTTTGTGAGCACCATGGCCATCACGAGGAACCTGGGCGAATATGAAAAAGAACAGATACGGGCAATAGATGCCTGGAGGATGGAACAACCGAACGTTATCGGTACTGCGTTGGGTTACGTAATGTTTCCGATATCCATGCTTATTCAATCTATCGTGCCGGCGGCGGCCATTCGGGGCGCCATAAGCGGGACAAGTGCAATGGCGGAATGGTTGTCTGATGAAGGAGATGTCCTGAGAAAAGGCGCCGTGTCCGAGATTGATGAATTGAAAAGAAAGGACCTCCGGCTGTCGGATAAATTAGCCAATGAATTTCACAACTGGGCGATTGGCTTGGCATCTGCCGAAGGCGTAGGTTCCGGTATCTGGGGGATCTACGGACTGGTGATAGATATTCCTTTCATAATTACGTTCGCCTTGAGGACAATTCACAAGATAGGACTCTGTTATGGATACAACAGCAAAGACGAAAAAGGTAAGCAATTTGTTTTAGCTCTTTTATCCGCTGCCGGCGCCAATACGGCCACTGAAAAGGCCGAAGCGGTCAAAATACTGCGGGCGATAGATGTGATGATCGCCAAGCAGACGCTGAAGACTTTAACGGAGAAGGCGGCGCAACAGCAGTTGGGGAAAGAAGCAGTGCTTCTCAGCATGAAGAATTTGGGAAGGCAACTGGGAATCAATATCACCGAGCGCAAGGTCCTGCAGGCTATTCCTGCAATTGGCGCTGCCGTGGGGGGGTCGGTAAACGCCTGGTTCATCAACGATGTCGCGTGGGCGGCGAGGCGCGCCTTTCAGGAAAGATGGCTTATCGAAAACGATAAGCTTGCGGTCGATTTTCCCTGAACTGAAGCCACCTTTTTCTGGATCTGACCACCCGTTTCTGCATAAAAAGAGATAGAAAACGGCTTGGGCTATAACGCCCGCCTTCGTCTTGAGTGTTTGTCGGGGAATATCTGTATTTCCCTGCCCCATCAGTTTTGAAGATGTATGTACCAGTTGCTGTTCATGACCCGCTTTGCCGTTTCATACGAGAGATGATCGATTTTCTCAATGATAACCGTCTCACCGACGGCTATTTTCTTGAAGTATTCCTTGCTCGATGCCACCAGGAAGGCATCTTGATCCTGAAGCTTATACTCAAAGGTAATTTCCACCGTGCGGGATGACTTGTTTTTTAAAACTACTCGCCAGATCCATTCGACTTGGTAGTTTCCGGGAAAGTCCTGGTAAACGCGAATCATTTTAAAACCGTCATTGAGGACCTCAAGAGGGAAAAGGGGGTCTTTTGTATCCACGTTTCGCTGATAGCCCATGAACTGACCCTCACCGATCAGGCGCGTAAGGAGACGTTTTTCATTGATCTGATCCCAGAAGCCGGCATGAAGGGAGCTCTTCAGAGCTATGCCGAAGATCGTAAAGACGATGAGAACGATGGCAAAAGAAAAACATGCTCGTTTCCGCGATAGTTTTATCTTCATACGATCCTACCGATTGGCCGTGGCCTTTTTCTTACTTTCTCGCGGGTAGAGTATATAAGAACTGTTATTATTTCAAGATTAATTTGGGCCGCATGGAACGGGAACGGAGCGAGGCCATGTAAAACGGTCGTTGAGGCGTTGGAGCACGCCATGGTAGTCTTCCGGGTGCTCTGCAAGAAGAAAGGTGAGGTATCTTATATTGGCATCGACGGACTTCTGGTAAAGATCCTCATTGATTCCACACCGTTTTTCAAAGTGGCGTTTCAGGTGTTTTCTGAATCCGCCAAGATCATGATCCATCCTTTTAATAGCGAAGTTATAAAAACCTATCGTCTTTTTGAGAAGATCCAGTTCACCATAAAAACCGGGAACCCCACCCTCCAAATACTCCCTGTAGAGAAACTGGAGTTTTTTCAGATAGAGCCTGTCAGCTATCTGGGCAACGATATCGCCCGTAGCCATGATCTTGGCAAGGAGTTCCCACTTTTCCCTGAGAAAAGGGATCTCATCGATCCGAACGGAAATGTCGGTGGCCTTGATAATGACGGCACAGGCCTGGACGGCATCCCTGTCGAACCCGATGCGCGGGAGATAATTATTGGCAAAATCGATGCTCCTGTCGACGTGAACGAGCGTGTACTTCGCGCCCGTGCCCTGTTCGTCTAAGGACGATTGAATATAGCCGATATCGTGCAGTATCGCCGATACCAAAAGCAGCAGGAGATCGTAACGGTCAAGCAGCCGGCCTGCGACATGGGCTCCGTGGGCAATCCTCACGGTTGCCAGAGTGACCTGAAGCACATGCCTCAAGTCGTGATAGTCCGTATTGCACGCCTTATAGCCCGGACAACGACCCTGATAGATAGCTGTGATGTCATCATAGACGGAGCTAAATTGATTCAGGTCGAAGTCGGCGGCGACCATCCTGGCCGTTTCTGAAATCTCCGCCAGCATGGCAGAGTTGGAGCTCGTATCCAAAATATCGTGAATCTTAGACATGTTATTGATCGGCATCATGCGTACCAGGGTCATTGCGAAAGACTCAAAAGGAAAGTTGAAATACGCCCCTTCCCTCGCCCAGGGCATATTAAACTGGAGTTTGCCGTCATCGGGACAGTCATTTTTCGGAACCCGCACCGCAAAACAACAGACATGTTGGAAGAAATTGAGAACCGCCGATGCCGTCTTGTCTGTCAACCGGAGTCCATCATTTAAGATCTGGTCTACTAAGGGTGGCTATCACCACGAAGACCCTGTGATCATTTTTTCGTTAACATCCAGTAGAATAGACTCAATACGTGCATCGCAGTATCTCGCCAGTTTGATGCTATGATCGGCGTATTCCCAAAGAACTTTAGCAAATTTGTAGCAATTCAAAAGATCATCTGTTTGATATTAAGGTAGTGATCATCATGGCT
>JAQBHK010000359.1:0-15515 GCA_032127815.1 Desulfobacterales bacterium | reverse complement strand
CAGCCTTTTCTAAGGTTGCTCGAAGCCCATGTATCTTTATTATTAAAAAGGAGGAACGTAATGAACGGTAGCACTTATAAAATAATTGAATTAGTCGGTTCAAGCGAGAAATCCTGGGAAGAGGCCGCTAAAAATGCTGTGGAGACAGCGGCCAAGACCCTCAAGGAGCTAAGAATCGCGGAAGTTATCAAACTAGACATGAAAATCGAAAATGGGAAAGTTGCCGCATATCGCGCCAGAATAAACCTTTCCTTTAAATACGAAAAAACAACTTAGACCTAAGTTGAGGGATGGATAACTCTAATGCTGTCGAGCCGGCAACGGCTCGGCCGTTTGGGCCTGTGTAATTAAACCCTGGAATCCACGTCCTCCGGGCGTGGATTCTTTGCTTTCTTAAAACGATATTAACCTACTATCCCCCTCTACGGTTCCGGCGGTCATCTCTGGGAGGCAGCACTATAAGCCAGTTGAGGTGACCGGAGGTCAGGGTCCCATGATTGTCACCTCCATGCTAGTTATGGGCAGTTTGGGTTTTTTGGCGGCAATGCTTTTAGCCGTGGCATCCAAGGTGTTTTATGTTAAGGAAGATCCACGAATTCAGTCAATTAAAGATGCTTTGCCCGGTGTCAACTGTGGTGGTTGCGGGCTACCCGGCTGTGCCGCCGCTGCCGCCGCGATCGTCCAGGGGAAATCCCCCTACTATATCTGTCTGGTCGGCGGGGATGACACAGTTGGTGCGTTGGCCCGGATCATGGGGGTTACGCCGGCCTTCAAAGCGCCGCAAGTGACCCTCATTCGATGCAAAAGCAGCCAACGGGTTGAAACCCGTTACCATTATGCTGGAGCTCCAAGCTGCCGCGCGGAAGCAGTCCTTTATGGAGGCAGCAAGCAATGTGAAATGGCGTGTTTGGGTCACGGCACCTGCATTAGGGCATGCCGTTTCAACGCCATTCGCATGGGTCGGAATCACATTCCCGTGATCGATCCGGGCAAATGCAAACAATGCCGACAGTGTGCCAAGGTTTGTCCCAACGGCGTTATCTCCATTGTCGGCCTCACCGCCCGCCTGCTCCATTTGAACCAAACCAAAGAGTGTCTGGCGCCATGTGTTCAAAAGTGTCCGGCTCAAATCGACGTGCCGCGATACATTCAGCAACTCCGGCAAAAGGACTTCGCCGGAGCCCTGCTGACCATTAAGGAACGCAACCCTTTGCCTTTGACCTGCGGCAGGGTCTGCCTGCATCCCTGCGAAAATATTTGTCGCCGTAACATTGCCGATCACGGCGTGGCAATCAACCGGCTGCAGCGTTTCTTGAGTGAGTGGGAAATGGAAGCCGGCCGGCGGCTCTTTATTGACTGTGCGCCGGATACGGGTCAGCGTGTGGCGATCGTCGGTGGAGGACCGGCCGGTTTGTCCTGTGCTTACTTTTTAAGACGAATCGGCCACCGGCCGACCATTTTTGAGGCCAAACCCAAACTGGGCGGCATGTTAACTTACGGCATACCGGAATATCGATTGCCCAAAAGAGTTGTAGATTGGGAGATTGACGGCATCCTGCAGCTCGGGATAGAAGTACGCACCCAGCGCGTGTTTGGGCAGAACTTTAACCTCCAAACCCTTCAAGACGAAGGATTTGAAGCCGTATTTCTGGGTATCGGCGCCTGGATGGTTCCGCCCCTTGGAATTCCCGGAGAAACGGCCGAGGGTGTCATTACCAGTCTCGCGTTTTTGGATCAGGTGGGACGCACCTTGCACAGCCTTCACAACCGGCAGGTGGTTGTCATCGGTGAATCCAATACGGCGATGGACTGTTCCCGCAGCTGCATTCGCCTGGGGGCTGAATCCGTGACAGTTTTATGTCCATGTATCCGCAAAGACATGTCTGCCAATAAGCGCGATATTGACCGTGCCATGGAAGAAGGCGTTCACATTCTGTTCCTCACCCAACCGTTTCAAATGGTGGCCGATACCGCCGGACATGTCATTCACCTGGAATACAGCCGGCTGACGGAACCAACAAAGGCCAACAATGACAAGTTCCGGTCAAGCCCCATCTCCGGCTCCGAAACGTTGCTTCATGCCGATACGGTGATCGTTGCCCTGGAACGAAAACCGGATCTGGCCTGCCTTGATGATGGGCATAAATCGTTTACGTTTAAAGAAACAGCACATCACACCCTGGCCGTCAACGCAGACACACTGCAGACAGACCTGCCCCATGTTTTTGCGGCAGGTGATATGCATACCGGCCGGGCCACGGTGATCAAGGCTGTGGCCGGCGGGCGCCGGGCAGCACGCTCCATTCATTGCTTTTTAACTCGAGAGGGGATTACAATACCGGAAAATCTTCAAAAAAACATCATTCCCAAAAGTATTTTAAAACATGTAACGGTGACGGATCACATCCCCCGAGTAAGAATCAGGGAGGTACCGGTGGAAATCCGGCGCCGGTCCTTTACCGAAGAAGTCAAGGGATCGATTTCACAGGCCAATGCTTTTTTAGAAGCCCGGCGATGCCTGAATTGTGGTTTGGTCTGTTACGATTCGGACAAGGAAGCTAAGATTCTTTAAACGCTTACTGGACTTGGTCGCCCCAAAACAACATTTTGGACCTTCAGGCGGCTGCCGGATGGTCTCACCGGTCGAATTTCAAGACCGGAAAAGCCGAAATATTGCGCAGACGCGCAGTGAATTTAAAGGAGAGGATAAAATGTATAAAAAAATCTTAGTGCCGCTGGACGGATCAACGCGCGCCGAAAGAATATTAAAGCATGTGGAGAATTTGGCCCAATGTTTCAAATCCAAGGTCATTTTTTTGCAGATTGTAAGACCTCCCCATTTTGCAGGACCTGAGATGATCGATATTTCTCTTTACCAGCAGCTATTAGAGCAAGGGAGGCAGGATGCGAAATCTTATCTCAAAGCTTTGCAGGGAGAATTTAGAGAGAAAGGCATAGAGGCCAGAATACGCGTTGTCGACGGCCCTGTCGTAAGGTCTATTATAGAGTGTGCTGAGAGCGAAGATGTCGATCTTATTGCAATTGCCAGTCACGGCCGGAGCGGGTTGAGCCGGGTATTTTACGGAAGTACGGCCGCCGGAGTATTGAATCATATACAGCAGCCTCTGCTGGTCATACGGTCGCGAGACGATTAGCACGCATAGAGGAGAAAATGATGAGCGGCAGCCCGTATTCTGTTTTGACGGCCGAAGAGGTCGCATCATGCATGAAAAACGGTGATACGGTTTCATTCAGCAGTTTTACTTCTGCTGGAGCGGCAAAAGCAGTTCCGGCGGCGCTGGCCGCGCATGCCCGCAAAGAACATGCCCAGGGACGTCCTTTCCAGGTACGCGTTCTTACCGGCGCTTCCAGCGGCCGCAATATCGATGATGAACTGGCCCGGGCAGAGGCCATTTCGTGGCGGGCTCCATATCAGTCCGATGCTGTATTGCGCGGACAGATCAACCGCCAGGAGGTTGAATATGTGGATATGCACCTGTCCCATCTTCCTCAAACCATTGCCGAAGGATTTTTAGGCCGGATCACCCTGGCGGTGGTGGAAGCCACAGAGATTACCCCGGACGGCAGAGTATATCTGACCACATCCATCGGTGCTACTCCCACATTTCTTCAGTACGCCGACAAAGTAGTAATTGAAATCAACCGGTGTCAATCCATACGATTGCGGGAAATGGCGGATATTTATGTATTGCCGCCGCCGCCCAAGCGCTATCCGATTCACATTTACGAACCCATGACGCGTATCGGCCGGCCCTACGCGGCAGTGGACCCTAAGAAAGTGATCGGCGTTGTGGAAAACGATGAGCCGGATCATGTGAGCGCGTACAGGCCGCCGGACGCAATCGGTTATCAGATGGCGCAGCATGTGGTTCAATTCCTGTTGGATGAGATGCGGTCCGGCAGGGTACCTAAAAACTTGCTGCCCCTCCAGGCCGGAGTGGGCAATGTGGCCAACAGTGTGTTGGGTGCCTTGGGCAGCCACCCGGATATTCCTCCTTTTAAAATGTACTCGGAGGTTTTCCAGGATTCCATGGTAGATCTCCTGTTCGAGGAAAAGCTTTTGGGTGCCAGCGCCACCAGTCTGACGGTCACGGCTGCCAAGTTGCGGCAGATCATCGACAATATAGACTTTTGCGCCCCCCGCATTGTCCTGCGGCCCCAGGAAATCTCCAACAATCCCGGTATTATCCGCCGTCTGGGAGTAATAGCCATGAACACCGCACTGGAAATAGACGTGTACGGTAATGTGAATTCTTCGCACCTTTACGGCATGGATATCATGAACGGCATCGGCGGCAGCGGAGAGTTTACCAGAAACGGTTATCTCTCCATCTTCATGACGCCTTCCACGGCAAAAGGCGGCAAGGTATCTTCCATCGTCCCCATGTGTCCGCATATAGACAACAACGAACACTCCGTGCAGATCGTAGCCACCGAACAGGGTCTGGCGGATCTCAGAGGTCTGGGGCCCATGCAGCGGGCTAAAAAAATTATCGATAAATGCGCCCATCCGGCTTACAGAGATTATCTGCTGCGATATCTGCAAGATGCCCGGCTCGGTCATATTCGCCACGATCTTACGCGATGCTTTGAACTGCACCGCAATCTATTAGCGTATGGAATGATGCTGCCTGACTTAAAAATGGGTGATGCTTGAAATGTTCGGGTTGGAATCCTGACCATTGCTTGCTTCAACGATCCTGATCAACTCCTGATGTTCCAGTTCCATGTAGTCCTTTAGATCTTTCAGGGAATAATTGATGAGTTTTTTTACTGCGGCCAGCGATCGAGGGGGTTTTTGCGCAAAATGACGGGCTGCATTCAAAGCGGCCTCTTCAACTCTGTCCGGCGCAACAATCTCATCCACAATACCGAGCTTAAAAGCCTCCTGGGCCGTGATATCATTTTCTGAAAGCAGTATTTCATATGCTTTGCTCGATCCCAGCATTTTTGGGAGAAAAAAAGCGCCACCGCCAATCGGCAGCAACCCCAGTTTGAGGTAAGGGTTCTGATAAACCGTGTTGTCGGCGACGATCCTGTAGTCGCAGGCCAGGCTCACATTCAAAAATAGCGAAATAACCGGCCCGCTGTTGGCATGAATAACAATCTTATTTAAGTTAATAATTTTCATAATAAACTGTGCAAACACATTGTGAATTCTGTGAATAGGAAAGCTGTCCCATTTTTTCTTTAACGCGTGCTGATAAAAATCGAAATATTCTTCACTCCCTGTTTTGTCTGCGGAACGAACGATAACAACAACCTTGATTGAATCGCTTCTTGAAATCCTGCCAAGATAATCTATCACCTTGTCTCTGAAATTCAAATCGGTTGCTCTAAGTAGAAGATTCTCTTTGGATTTAAAGCGAAGCAGAATTATGTCTTCGAGTTTTTTTGCTGAACAAAAGTCGCATTCCAAATCAAATTTCGGGTTCTTTTGCATCTGCGTTTTCCCTTCATTATTCTATTTTGCCGCGATTTCTCCCTTATTCAAGCAAGAGCATAGCAGCGAACTGAAATATTACACAGCAAGAATTGTACCAAAGCCAAATTCGCCCGCATGAATTGCTAACCTTTTGATTTGACAAGCAATTGACCGGGCTGCCGCCGCATTACAAAAAAAAGCGGCTCTCAATGCCGAATCGGGCGGCTGTTTTGTCTTTACAATTTGTAAAAATGTTCGACAGCCGAGTCTCATTTCGCAGCGAACATACCTGCTCAGTTTTTGGCTTATTTCTCTATGTTTACAGACTTTTATAACAACAAAGGCTCTCTTTTTCCTCTTGGCACAATTGTTGCTGACTAATAAATCAAAGCACGCAAGCGTGACCAGATTTTATTCTCGAATATTAAAAAACCGCTAATCCTGAAAGGAAGATTAATCATGGAAAATCAGAATCAAAAAAAGTTGCTGCTGGCTGTTGACGGATCTGACTATGCCCTAAATGCCGTCAAATATGTGGCCGAACTCGGCCCCTTTCAAAAGATGAAAGTAACCCTGTTTCATGTTTTTAGCGGCGTGCCCGAGTCGTATCGGGATCTGGAAAAAGATCCTCAATTCTTTAAGGCCGCCAGAGAAGTCCTGGCATGGGAGATGCAGCAAAAAAAGAAGATTCAAAAAAGTATGGAACAGGCCGAACAAACCCTGGTGCGAACAGGCATCCCCCAAGGCGCCGTCACTATGAAAATTCAAAACAGAATCAAAGGCATTGCCCGCGACATTATCAATGAAGCGCAAGCCGGATACGATGCCGTCGTTGTCGGGCGCAAAGGTATGAATACCTTTCAGGAAATTGTCATGGGGAGCATCGCGACCAAAATTGTCCATAAACTCTCTTTCCTTCCCCTTCTAATGATCGGTAGTATTCCACCTGACAAAAAGATCCTGGTTGCGCTGGATAGATCCGAGACGGCCATGCGGGCCGTAAATTTTGTGGCGGAAACATTAGGCGGATTTGATTTTAAAATAACCCTGTTCCACGTGATCCGGGGCTATTGGGATTTTCAGGCGGGAATCGCAGATCTTTATCTTACCCAAGAGAGCGCAGAACGAGCTGAAAAAGAAATGGGGGAAGTCTTTGCCCGGGCCAAACAGCGCTTGGTTGATGCAGGATTCAAACCAGATCAGATAACCGCCAAGGTTGTCTCAGGCGTTCATAGTCGCGCGGGTTCCATTGTTAATGAAGCCCGAGCGGGAGACTACGGAACCATCGTTTTGGGTAGAAGAGGCTTATCGGTAGTGGAGGAATTTGTGATGGGAAGAGTCGGCAACAAGGTCATCAACACGATCAGAAATCGAGCGGTATGGGTGGTGACTTGAAAAGTGGTGTCAATCATGAGTGCTATCAATCTGGACAAAATATTTCACCCTAAATCAATTGCGGTTGTGGGCGCCGGCCAGCAAGACCAAAGCATCGGTGCCACCATCATGCGCAACCTGATTGATGGGAAGTTTCCAGGAGACGTTTATCCGATCAACCCTTGTCATAAGACCCTTTGGGGACTTCCTGCCTATCCTTCCCTGCCGGAGCTCAACCATCCGGTTGATCTTGCGATTATAGCCGAAACTGTATCGCCGGCACCTCAAATCGTCAAAGAATGTGTCGAAAGCGGAGCCTCCGGAGCACTTATCATTTCTGCAGGAGCAAAAGACCGAGAACTGGAAATGGCCATCACCAAGGAAGCAAAACATTCAGGCCTGCGCATTATCGGTCCCAATTGTTTGGGTGTTATCTGCAGCCAGTCAAAGCTTAATGCCGGCATTGCAAGTCATATGCCGCTTTCCGGCAAGATCGCTTATATCTCGCAAAGCAGCGCAATTTGTACCGCCATTCTCGATCTTTCCATTAGAGAACAGATTGGCTTCAGCTACTTTGTGAGCCTCGGTTCCATGCTGGATGTCGATTTCGGAGATATGATCGACTACCTGGGCGGCGACCCCAACGTCAATAGTATTGTAATGTATGCTGAACGCATCGGCCAGGTCCGAAAATTCATGAGCGCTGCCCGGGCCGTCTCCAGGATAAAACCGATTATCGCGCTTAAAGCGGGGCGTACACGGTCCGGAGCCAAAGCCGCTGCTTCCCATATCGGCGCGCTGGCCGGAGAAGACGAGGTTTATGATGCGGCTTTCAAGCGGGCTGGAATTGTGAGGGTAAAAACATTTGAAGAACTCTTCGACTGCGCCGAACTGCTGGCCAAACAACCTCGTTTAGGGGGTACAGGACTGGCTATTATCAGCAATGCCGGAGGCCCCGGTGTCATGGCCGCCGATGCCCTTTCCGATTATGGCATGGAACCGGTATCGCTTGCTCCGGAAACCATTGAGAAGTTGAGCGAAATATTGCCGCAGCATTGGAGCCGTTTTAATCCTATTGATATTCTGGGGCATGCTACGCCTGAGCAATATTGTAAGGTGGTGGAGATATGCTTGAAAGCTTCTGAAATAAATAGTCTTTTAATAATTCTGACGCCTCAGGCCGCTGCCAGCCCAACGGATGTGGCGGTGGCCCTGGGCCAGCTCCTTAAGGGAAAATCGTTTCCTGTTTTTACTTCATGGATGGGTGGGCGAGATGTAGCAAGAGGAAGGGAGATTTTTAATCAAGCGGGCATACCGACCTTTGACACACCTGAACGTGCCATAAGAGCATTTATGAATCTGCATAAATATTCACAAAACCTGAAAATGCTCCAGGAAATTCCGCCCAAACTTCCCCGAAAAATTGAAGTTGATCGTGAAAAAGCAAAGATCATCATTGCAACGGGAATTAAAAAAGAGACTCCTCTTCTGGCGGAATTAGAGGCCAAGGCCCTGCTTTTGGCCTATGGAATTCCTGTTAATAAAACCAAGCCGGCGTTTTCTTGCGAAGAAGCCGTCCAAACAGCATATGAACTGGGCTTTCCGGTCGCCATGAAAATATTTTCCCGGGACATAACCCATAAAACCGAAGCCAACGGGGTTCAGCTAAACTTGCGAAATGTATCTGATGTTAAGGATGCCTTTAATACGATACTTGCAAGTGCGCGTTCTTATAATTCCGAGGCAACGATTGAAGGTGTGACGATACAGCCTATGCTCTGTCCGGAATATGAACTCATTATGGGAGCAAAAAGAGATCGGGAATTCGGCCCGGTGATTCTCTTTGGTATGGGTGGGGTTATGACCGAAGTTCTCAACGATCGATCCATGGCGCTGCCGCCGTTAAATCGTCTGCTTGCCGGAAAGCTTATGGAAGAGACCAAGGTCTTTCGTCTGCTTAACGGCTACCGGAACCATCCGCCTGCAAACATAGCACTGCTTGAAGAAATTTTGATCCGCCTGGCTCAACTCGTAACGGATTTCCCGGAAATCGAAGAACTCGACATCAACCCGCTGATAGTCACGAAAAACGAAACATGCGCTGTCGATGCCCGCGTTCTTTTGAACCCGACCCAGGTCCCGGCCCCTCTCCATTTGGTGATAAGTCCTTATCCCAATCAATACGAAACGCGCACCGAGTTTAAAGGCGTCGGTGAACTCTGCATCCGGCCCATACGACCGGAGGATGCCCCGCTGTTGGTGCAGCTTTTTGAATCGCTTTCCCGTCAAAGCGTTTATTTCCGTTTCTTTTCCTCTTTAAAAAGGCTCCCACATAATATGCTCGCACGCTTCACTCAGATTGACTATGACCGCGAAATTGCCCTGGTGGCGGTTTGCGAAGCGGAACCTAATGAAAAAATGCTGGGCGTTGCCCGTTTCATCAGCGAGATTAAACGAAATCATGCTGAATTTTCCATCATCGTGGGAGATTCCTGGCAGGGGAAAGGGATCGGCGCGGAACTTCTCAAACGGTGCTTGCGCATTGCAAAAGAGCGCGGGATCGAAAAGGTATGGGGCTTGGTTTTGCCTGAAAACACCCAGATGTTGGCACTGGGGCGAAAACTGAATTTCAATGTTAAAAAGACACCCGGACACAGTGAGTATGAGTTGATCATAGACCTTAAAAACCTCTGAAAGTTTAACTCAAATACTCCCCAAATCTTATAGGGTTAGAGATTCCGCGTCATTTTTTCAGAGCCCCGTGCTCATAACTGTTTATCGTATTATGCATACGTAAAAATGATGCTTAAAAAGGATGAAATTGATCGTACCGGGCAAATCGGTAAAAGAAAGTTGTCCGCCATCTTCCGTTCTATGCGGGTGGGAACTCGCACTCTCAAAAACCGGATAGTGGCACTGCCCGTATTCACCGGTTATGCCCTGCCAAATGGTAACGTCAGTCCGCTTATGCTGGAACACTACTCGCACCTGGCCGCCTCCGGCGCAGCTATGGTGGTGGTGGCCAACGCTGCCGTAGCATCGGATGGAACAAGCTCCTTTTATAATCTGCGAGTCGATCGGAACGATTGTGTGCCGGGTCTTGCCAGGCTCGCTGGGGTCATCAAAAAGGGCGGCGCGCAGGCTTGCCTGCAACTCAACCATGCCGGCCGGCTGGCTAAAACTTACCAGCCGCTTTTGCCGTCACCCTTTAATTCCAACAACCCTGTCTTTGAACTAAAGTCACTGGAAGCCTTCATGAACTTCTTTCCCTTCGCACGTCGCTTCGGTCTAACCCATGATTTGTTGAAGCGTATCGTGACTTGGCGACACGGCATGACAACCGCAGATCGGAATCTGGTCATCGTACAATTCGGTGAGGCGGCCGCCAGAGCCTGTGAAGCGGGATTTGATATGGTCGAGCTCCATGGAGCCAGCGGGTACCTGCTGACTCAGTTCCTGTCGGCCTACACCAACAAAATATCGAGCGATGCGGGCGCCAGTTTCCAGCACCGGGTCTCTTTTCCACTTGCGGTACTCAAGGAAGTCAAGCGTTGTCTGCCGGAAGGCTACCCGGTGGGATTCCGGTTGCTTTTGCGGGAGTGGGTTCCAAACGGGATCGATTTGCAAGAGGCGACCGCCTGGGCCAAACTCCTTGAAGCACACGGTATCTCCTACCTGTCCGCCACGACGGGTACTTACCATTCTTTCTTTCTGAACAATACCAAAAAGTTCACGGCCAAGCCTGCTTACCTCCGAGAAGACGCGGCCGCACTCAAACAGGAGGTGCGGGTGCCAACCGTAATTTCCGGGAGAATCGTCACGCCGCACCTGGCGGAAAAGCTGGTTCGAGAAGGTGTAGCCGACCTGATCGGCTTAGGCCGGCCTTTAATCGCCGACCTTGACTGGTTAAAAAAGGCGGACCGAGGAAATGAAATAAGGGTCTGCCGCAATTGTTATTCCTGCCTGAAGCGTGTTGTCCTGGAGCAGGGCCTCATCTGCTCGCGTTGGCCCCAATGGCTCCAGGAACGGACCGAACTGGATCACAAGCTCCTCACCCGTGGATTGGATAGAGGACTGATGGTCGCCGCGAGCTCGACCGATCTGGAGATGATTCGAACGTTGCTGAAATCCTTGATTCCGCCTAACCACGATTATAGGGCGACAATTCTTTTTCTAAAAACCCAAAGAGAAAGCAATCATTTCGGCATAACCGAGGCCGATTTTGCAGAACAGGCCGGACAATTGTGGCAACAAAAGCGCTTTGCAACCGGCCGCTTAGATCATGCGGTCATCACTTCAAATAGGGCCTTCGACGATATGGTAGGAGCCGAGGCCGAGAAAAACAGATACGGGCTGATCATTGTCGGTCGCAAACCAAACGAGCCGTGGCGAACGCGGGTACTATACAAGCTGCAAGGCAAGGCGGTTGCCTTGGTCGGCTCCAGTGACCGCCAGGGGAAGGTTTTGGTGGCCGTAGATATGTCTGCCACCGCCTTATTAGTGCTGAGGTTTCTGTGCCATTTCTTTGTTGGCAAGCCGGGTTTCAGGCTTACCTTCGTCCACGTCCTGGAAGGTCCTGAAGGACCTGTAAAGAGAAGATGGCAGGCAATCAGAAAGATTCTGGGTTGGGACGAGGACTTTCGGCTGACCCTGCTCCCTGCCAAAGACCCGGTGGCCGACGTTATTTTGGAGACGATCCAGGTCGACGGCTACGGCACAATCATCATGGGAAAGCGAGGTCAATCAAGGATCAAACGCAGGCTTCCCGGCAGCGTGTCAGGCTCGGTATTGCGCGGTTTGACAGATCAAAGCCTGTTCCTGGTCGACTAGCCGGGCCGCAATACCAACACCTTATCGTCCCCTTTACACCTTGTAAAAAAAACCGACAAATATCCGCCTGTATTTTTTCCTCAAAGGCGCCGTGGACAATGAAAATTTATAATTATACCAAATGCTTGCTGGAAACTTTCTTTGACATCCCGTTTTGGCACACGAGTTGCTTTATTTGTTTTCAGGGTAATGAGGCGTGACATGAAGTCGTTTAAGAAAATTTATTCTCAACCGGTCTTTAGAGTAGCAAGCGGGAAGAAATAATTTCAAACATTTCATCCTGTCAAAACATAAAGGGAGGTTTTCATGAGCGGGCACACAGGTAAAATAAAATACGTCCCGGGAACTTACGCTAAAAAACGACCATCTCCTGCCAAACTGGCGCAACGTTATATCAACGAGTGGGAGAGAAGACCCGCTAAAATCGAAAAACAAGACGACCGGCAGCCCATGATAACGCCTACTATCTGTTTTTCACGCAAAACAGGGGTCGGTGCCCTGGAGATCGCCGACATTTTGGCGAAAAAAATCGGTTACCGTGTGGTTGATCACGAAATCATTGAACACACTGCCAAAGAGAAGAAATTGAGGGAAAAAACCGTCGCCATTTTTGATGAACGTTACCCTGGAATCAGGCGTGAATTCATATCCGGGCTATGCAAAGAGAAGTCATTTGTCATGAGTGATTACGCCAGGCATTTGGCCAGTGTGGTGCTTTCAATCGCCGGTTTGGGATCGACGATTTTTGTCGGAAGAGGAACACATCTTATACTGCCGCGAGACCGGGTGCTGGCTGTCAGGTTTGTTAGTTCAAAAGAGTTCCGGGTCAAACGCCTGCTCGGAATTCTACACGTAAATCAACAAGAAGCCGAAAATATATTGGACCAGATCGATAAAGAACAGAGAGCGTTTTATCAAAAGGTTTTTGGCAAACAGGACGCCTCACCATACGAGTTCGATCTTGTCATTAATCGCGATCATATTATGAAGGCTGAAGGAGCCGCCAATATTGTCGAACAGGCCTTTAACGAAAAGTTTTATGAAGAAATCGACTCCCCCGCAAAGTAAAATGTGCGGGTTAAACCTGTAACTCAATTAGGGCCAGACAAAGGAGGCGAATGCCATGTTGGTCAAGAATTGGATGAACCGGTCGGTGATTACCATAGATGCAAACGACAGCATGGAGAATGCGACAAAGTTATTAAAACAGCATGATATCCGTATGCTGCCGGCAATGAAGAACGGTAAAGTCGTGGGTGTCGTTACGGATCGGGATCTCAAAAGGGCCTCTGCTTCTGATGCTACCAGTTTGGAAATTCATGAACTTAACTATCTGCTTTCTACTATTAAAGTTAAAGAGATCATGACCAAAGATCCCATCACGGTCCCTTGGGATTACACGGCCGAAGAGACTGCCGAGGTTCTTTTAAAACATAAAATATCGGGGGTTCCCGTTGTCGATCATTATGAACAGATGGTTGGAATCATCACAAAGTCGGATCTGTTCCGGATAATTATCTCGCTGACCGGCGTTGAAAGAGGAGGAATTCAGTTTGGCATTCAAGTTGAAGATCGACCGGGATCCATCAAAGAAATCACCGATATGATTCGAAAATACGGCGGCCGCATAGCCAGCATCCTAACGTCTTACAATATGGCCCCGGAAGGGTTTCGAAGGGTTTATATCCGCATGTTCGGTATTGATCGTTTCCGGCTCCCTGCACTCAAAGAAGCTATCGCACAAAAAGTGAATTTGCTTTACATGGTTGATCACCAAGACAAAGGAAGAAAGACCTATTAATATTTATAGTGTGAGACATATTGTCAAGGCTACTGCGTGGCATAGAGTTTGCTCTAAAATGATTTTACTTCGCATATGAGAGAGGCCGGTGAAGCAGAAATTCAACATATTAATCGCTGACCGCAATCCCCATGTCAGAGAATTTTTAAAGCGCGAGTTGTCGGCTGAAGGCTATCGGGTTCTGTTGGCTGAAAACGGCCGCCAGCTTATAAAATTGGCGTTAAATAATAGGAATATAGACCTGTTGATCATGGATCCTGATCTGCCGGATACAGATATATCATCCCTGCTGACCGAGCTTCGAAATCGAATACGCTTGTTGCCGGTTGTGGTCCATACGTTTCTTTCAGATTATACGGAGCATGCCGATTTGTGGGATAAAATCCATTTTATAGAAAAGAGAGGCAGTAGTGTTGAGCATCTGAAAAAAGTAGTCTTTGATATCCTTCAAAAGCCAAATAAAGAGCGTAGCCAGACCGCAAGCGGCCATGGGCCGCATCCGGTGGGGCAAGGGTGATATGCATCAAGATAAAAGCTTAAACAACAATTATTACCAGTCATTGACCCGCAAATTGATTCTGACCGTCATCATTGTCTCCTTTGCGCCCATGATCCTGGTCAGCGGCGTTATTTTTGATCAATTCCGGGAATCCTACAAGGAAAAAGTCTACGCTCATCTCGGCATGCTGATCAAGAAGCATCAGCGCACAATTGACAGTTTTTTAAACGAGAAAATGAACGACATTCGTTTCCTGGCGAAGACTTCCAGTTTTGAAGAATTGAGTGACGAAAACTTTTTGCGGAAAAGATTGGCCACACTCCAACAGGAATACGGTACGGTTTTTGAAGATTTGGGGGTGATCAATGCTGAGGGCATCCAGATTGCCTATGCCGGACCGTTTGATCTAACCAACGCCTTATATTTAGGAGCAGACTGGTTTAAAGGTGCCGCCAAAACTCAATATTTTATCAGCGACGTTTTTCTGGGTCTGCGCGGTCTGCCGCACTTCATCGTGGCGGTGAGACAAGTCCATGATGGAAAGCCGTGGATATTGAGGGCCACTATCGATTTCGGAGCGTTTAACAACCTGGTAACCAACATTCGGATCGGCAGAACCGGATTTGCTTTTATCCTGAACCGGAAAGGAGAATTACAGACCCAGCCGCACCTGGATATAATCCCGGACAAAGATACGTATATGGATTTCATCAGAATTGGGGGAAAAAAACATAACGGCATCAATATCGTCCAGCGCAAGGATGCGTTAAACAAGAAAAACCTTTTTGTTTCAGCTTTTCTCAAAAACGGGGATTGGATGCTGGTGTATCAGCAACATGCCGCCGACGCCTTTGCCGATCTGAACCGGGGCCAATATATTGCCGTAATCATTTTTCTCATCGGCGGCATGGCCATTGTCGTCATGGCGCTTATCGTGTCCCGCAGAATGGTCAGCCGGATTGCCATGGCCGATCGTGAAAAGGAGATGATGGGCCAGCAGGTAATCGAAACCGGCAAATTGGCTTCCATCGGTGAACTGGCAGCCGGTATTGCCCACGAGATCAACAATCCGGTTGCCATTATGGTAGAAGAAGCCGGCTGGATACAGGACTTGCTGGAGGAGGAAGAATTTAAGGAAGGCGAAAATCTGGCTGAATTCAACCGGGCTTTAAAGCAGATCAATACCCAGGGAAAACGTTGCAAGGAGATCACCCATAAATTACTCAGTTTTGCACGCAAAACAGACTCAAGGGTTCAGGCTGTCCAGATAAACGACCTGATCGATGATGCGGTGGGAGTCTCGGAACAAAGGGCCAAATACAGCAAGGTTGTAATCAATACAAATTTTGAAAAGAACCTGCCCTGCATACAGGCCTCGCAGTCAGAAATGCAGCAGGTCTTTTTGAACCTGATCAACAATGCCCTGGATGCCATGGAACAAAAAGGCGGAACCATTGACATTACCGGACGATTGGAAAATGACCATATCGTAATTGACGTCATCGATAACGGTCCCGGTATTCCCAGGTCCAATCTTGCCAGAATATTTGACCCTTTTTTTACCA